>CAYNVC010000008.1:0-15735 GCA_964400615.1 uncultured Anaerolineales bacterium
AAGTGCCGGTGGCATTGATCTCTAACGTCCTGCGCCAGGCCGCCTCCGCCATCTGGATGATGGGCGCGGGCTTGCTGCATCGCGGTGAGCACCTGGGCAGCGGGTGTTCTCTGGGTGGGGAGGGCGATCATCGTTGTTCACCTCCATCGAGATTGGATAAACAGTTCTGGTGTAAACCACGCCGCGCCTGGGGGCCGCTGACCAGAATCAACCAAACCGGCACCCGCTACACCACCCCCTGTTCCCGTAGCTCGGCCGCTTCAGCCACACCGTATCCCAACTCGCGCAACAACGAGACGGTGTGCTGACCGAGCGCCGGAGCAGGAAGCGGCTGCCGCGCCGGATTGGCCGAAAAATTGACCGGGGGGAGCAATCCGGCGTCGCTCGACATCTCCAGCGCCTGTACCGGCGCGGAAGCAAGCGCCTCGGCGAGTGTGTACACCGGCTCACAGCAGACATCCAGGCCGGACAGCAGGTCAACCCACTCCTGGCGCGTGCGAGCGCGAAAGAGAGCGCACAATTCCTCATAGACCGGTTCGCCGGGGGTGGCCGGGGCAAACTGCTGCCCGATCCAACCCTCCCGCCCAACCGCCCGGCAGAAAGCGGCCCAGAACTCGGGCTCCAGCGCCGCCAGGGTCATATATTCCCCATCCCGCGTCTCATAGACCTGGTAACAAACCAACCCGCCGGTGAGGTTGCCCTGGCCGCGCCGGAGCGGCTGTGCGCCGACGTGTTGAGCTACCGCTTCGGGCAAGAACGATAGCGCCGCTCCCAGAAACGAGACGTCGGCCCGCTGTCCCTGCCCCGTCCGCTCACGCTCGAACAGCGCCAGCAATATCCCCACCGCTCCCCACAGCGCCCCGGAGAGATCGGCCACCTGGGTGCCAGGGATGACCGGCGGCCCGTCCCGCGAGCCGGTCAGATCCAAAAGCCCCGCCAGGCCGATGTAATTCAGAGCATGACCGGGCCGGTGGCGGTAGGGGCCGGTCTGCCCATACCCGCTCAACGAGCAATAGACCAGGCGCGAGTTGACCCGCGCCAGTGTCTCGTACCCCAGCCCCAGGCGTTCCATCACGCCGGGGCGGAAACTTTCCAGGAGCACGTCGGCGCTCTCGACCAATTGGATAAAGATGGCCCGCCCGGTCTCGGATTTCAGGTTCAGGGTGAGGCTCTTTTTGCCCCGGTTGAGAGCCTGGAAGAGGATACTCTCCCCTTCGGCCAACGGCGGCATGTGACGTAGCCAGTCGCCACCGCCGGGCTGCTCTATTTTGATAACCTCGGCCCCAAAGTCGGCCAGGATACGGGAGCAATAGGGGCCGGGGAGGAGACGGGAGAGATCGAGGACGCGGACGCCGGACATTTTGTCAGTCAGCGCCGTGTTCACCGTGCACCTCCCATCCACGCCGCGCTGCCAGCGCCGCCAATTGCCCGTCCGGGTAGACGGCGACCGGGCGGCCCACCATCTCTAACACCGGCAGGTCGAAAATGCTGTCGGCGTACCCGGCGGAGGCGGAAAGGTCAACGTCGCTCCCCGCCCCATCCAGGTACGAGCGCAGCCGCTCCGCCTTGCCCCGCCCCTGGCAAATCGGCTCCAACGACCGCCCGGTGTAGCGCCCATTCCTCTGTTCGAGTTGCGTGCCAAGCGCCACGTCCGCTCCCAACCTGGCACCGATCATCTCCAACAGCGGCTGCATGGTGCCGGAGAGCAGGATGATCCGCTCACCTCGCCCCCGGCACTCGCGCAACAACGCAGCGACATCTTTTCGCAGCCGGGGCCAAACGTGCTCCTCGACAACCCAGGCAAAGACCCGCTCCCCCTCCTCCCGGCTCATCCCGCGCAGCATCCACGCCAGGTGTCCCGACCACATCCGCCGCATCCAGTCCTCGCTCGTCAGCTTGAGGTGGGAGAGAAAACTGAGCGGCACGTGGACAGCCAGGAAGAGGTAGAGCCAAAAGCGGTTGCGACGGTGCAGCCGTATGTAGCGGAGCAAGCCTTCCCAGACGTGCCCGGTAAAGAGCGTCCCGTCCAAATCGAAAATTGCCGCACCTGGCTGGGCCGAATCAGGTCTCGTCATATTTTGTCTTGCCTCGTCAAAAAATCCATCAACACCCGGTTGAACTGTTCTGGCCGTTCCACCGGCGTGGCGTGCCGCGAGTCCTCGATCACCACCAACTCCGCCCGCGCCATCTTGGCGACGAACTCCTCTTTGTACGAAACGGGGGTATAGTCCTCGTCCGCCGCAATCACACAAGTCGGGCAGCCGATTTCGTCCAGCCGGTCGGCGACGCTCCAGCCGAGCAGCGCCCTCATCGAGTTGACGTAAGCCCGCTTGTCGTTTTCGGCCCAGCGTTCGACAAACATCCGGCGCAGCTCGTCCTGCTCCGGTTTGGGAAAGAGACGTGCACCCAAAAACTGGCCCATCTTGCGCATCCCCAGCAAGCGGGCGACGAGCAACCGTTGCAGCCCATTCAGACGCTCCTGCCAGGTACGCAGCACCAGCTCTGGCCCACTGTTGACGATGGTCAGGCTCTCGACCAGCGCGGGCGCAGCGACCGCCAGTTGGAAGGCGATCATTCCCCCCATCGAGATACCGACCACGTGCGCCGGGCCGAGGTCGAGCGCCTGGATCAATCCGGCAGCGTCTCCGGCAAAGAGAGGGACGCTGTAGGGGCCGGGTGGCTTGTCCGATTGACCGTGGCCGCGCACGTCAAAAGTCACCACCCGGTAGTGTTGGGAAAAGAAGGGGACCTGAAGCTCCCAATCGCGGCTACTGGAACCGAGGCCGTGGATAAAGAGGATGGGCTGGCCGTGCCCGCTGATTTCATAATACAGGGCCACGTCGCCAACGTGCAGTTTGGGCATGCTGCTCCTTTCCGGGGGAAATTCATCCCGGTTCAATTGTACTGATAATGAGCGAATAGTCAACAATCCGGCGCATCAATTCACTCCCATCCTGGAAACCACATTTTTAATTGCAAGTCGCAAAATTTGATGATTGAGGCAAAAAATCTTGACGACAGAGGACGATTGTGTTAAAATACGTACAATCAGCGACCCGCTGATACCTGCCATTGTTGTCAGGCCGGAAACCAGGGCGGTTGATCACACGATAACCGTGTAAACCCATCTATGGTCGGTTTCGACGTTTCGCCTCTCGTCCAGGCTCGGCCCGGAGCAGCGTTCACGGTGGACGTGGATACTGGGCCGCAGAGCTTGAGCGACGCCTCTGCCACAGAAACCCTGGAGGTGAGTTTCCTGCGCGGAACCCTTCAGGCTACTCGCGTGCAAAATGGCGTGCTCATACGAGGTGCTTTGGATTCACAACTGACTCTGGAGTGCGTCCGTTGTTTGGAACCCTTTGACCTTCCCATCACCCTGGAACTGGAGGAGACGTTTCGGTTAGCTGGAACCAAACCGGTGCCTGACATGCCTTATGCGGTGAACGACAGTGGTTGGCTAGATTTGACCCCCTGTTGCGCGAGCAAAGTTGGTTGAGCATCCCGCTAAAGCCCCTCTGCAGCCCCGATTGTAAAGGGCTGTGCCCGCAATGTGGCGCGAATCTCAATCTGGAATCATGCACGTGCCAAGACACGAAAATTGATCCTCGTCTGGCAGTATTGAGAGAGTTTTTGTAAACTAGGAGCCTATGGATATAGTCGGCGAACTGCTGGAGAGGGCGGAAGTTCAGGGCTATCTGACCACTGACGATATTTTAGACCAATTACCAGAAGCCGAGGAGACCCTGGAGCAACTCGAAGACGTCTTTATCCTGTTGCACGAAGCGGGGATCGAGGTATACGACGATGGTACACAAGTTGTAGACGAGCAAGAGCCGCCGCCAGAGGTTGCACCTCCCGCAGGCGTGACGACCGGGGATGATTACTACGACCTGAGTGGAATATCGAGTAACGACACGGTGGGCCTGTACCTCAAAGAAATGTCCCGCGTGCCGCTTTTATCAATCGAAGAAGAAGTTCGGCTGGCCGAGACAATCGAAGCCGCCCGTGGTGCTCAAAAGATCCTCAAGAACGACGGTTCTGACCCTAATCTGCGCCGCCAACTCGAACAACAAATCGAAGCCGGCATAATCGCCCGCGAGCACCTGATCAAAGCCAACACCCGCCTGGTGGTCAGCATTGCCAAAAAGTACATGGGGCGCGGAGTGCCCTTCCTGGATTTGATCCAGGAGGGCAACCTGGGCTTGATGAAGGCCGTGGAAAAGTTCGACTACAACCGGGGATACCGGTTTAGCACTTATGCCACCTGGTGGATCCGGCAGACGATCACGCGGGCAATCGCCGACCTGGGACGCACGATCCGCGTGCCGGTTCACATGTCGGACCGCATCCGCCGGCTCTATAACGTGGTCAGACGCCTCGAACAGGAATATGGCCGCCGGCCAACCCCGGAGGAGATCGCGCTCGATATGGACGTGGAGCCGCGCAAAATCCAATGGATGCTGCGAGTTTCGTGGCGGCCTATGAGCCTGGAGCGGCCGGTCGGCGAGGACGAGGACAACGAACTGGGGAACTTTGTCCAGGATCATACGACTCCTACCCCAACACAAGATACCTACCAGAACCTGCTGGGCGAGAAATTGGAAGAGATGCTGTCCACACTCAGCCCGCGCGAGGCGCGTATCCTCAAACTCCGCTTTGGGCTTTTGAACGGGCGTAGTTACACACTCGAAGAAGTGGGACGCAAATTCGGGCTGACGCGCGAGCGCATCCGGCAGATTGAAGGCAAAGCTCTGCGCCGTTTGCGTCACCCGCGCCGCAGCCGCCAGTTACGGGACTATTTACGCTAGAGTGATCACCATGTTATACCAGCACCGGTTTGCTCACCGCTCATTGATCATAATGTGCAGCCTGCCGTGGCGGGCAGGGGAGGAGGCTCCCGGCCCGCGCTAGGCCGTCGCACGCTCACGGCCTCACGGCAAGACACCGCCAGCCTCGCTGGCGGTTTTTCTTTTATCCTACCTTGTGTTAAAATGTACCCTAATCTCAAAGGAGAAGCCCAATGTCAGAACACGTACTCGTTGCCATCGCCTGGCCCTATGCCAGCGCCAGAATTCACGCCGGTAACGTCACCGGCTCACACCTCCCCGGCGATATCTATGCCCGCTACCACCGGCTGGCCGGGAACGAGGTGCTGATGGTCTCCGGCTCGGATTCGCACGGCACCCCCGTCACCGTGGTCGCCGACCAGGAGGGACAAACCCCACGCCAGGTCTTTGAGCGTTTCCACCACAGCTTTCTGGAACTGTTCCAGCGGCTGGGTATCAGCTACGACCTGTTCACCCACACGGATACCGAGAACCATCACCGCGTGGCCCAGGACTTTTTTCTCGCCCTGCTCGAAAAAGGCTACCTCTACAGAGAGGTCCAAGAGCAAATGTACTCTGAAACCCAACACCGCTTCCTGCCCGACCGGTACGTCGAAGGCACCTGCCCGGTCTGCGGGTACGAGGGCGCGCGCGGCGATCAGTGTGACCATTGCAACACGCTGCTCGATCCCAAAGAATTGATCAATCCACGCAGCAAATTCGACGGCAGCACCCCGGTCGTCCGCGAGACGGAGCACTTTTTCCTCGACCTGCCCAAACTGGCCCAGGCCGGTCTGTCCGACTGGCTCCAGCAGGGCAAGGAGCACTGGCGGCCCAGCGTGATCAACTTTGCCCACCGCTACGTGGGCGAGGGACTGCGAGGCCGGCCAATCACCCGCGACCTGGCGTGGGGCATCCCGGTTCCCGTCCCCGGCTGGGAAACCAAATGTCTCTACGTCTGGTTCGAGGCGGTCATCGGTTATTTTTCCGCTGCGGTCGAGTGGGCGCACAATCACGACCGCCCGGAGGCGTGGAAGGATTGGTGGTACGATCCAACGGCCAAGACCAGCTACTTTATCGGCAAGGACAATATCCCCTTCCACGCCGTCATCTGGCCGGCAGAGCTGATGGGGGTGGGGCAACTCTACGAGGAGGACGAAGCCAAAAAGCTCAACCTCCCCTACGACGTTCCGGCCAACGAGTTTATGAACCTGGAAGGGCAAAAAATCTCCGGCAGCCGCAACTGGGCCGTGTGGATGGATGACGTGCTCGACCGGTACGACCCCGACTCCCTGCGCTACTATCTGACCACGGCGATGCCCGAGACGCGGGATACAGATTGGCTGTGGAGCGATTTCGTGCGTCGCAACAACGATGAACTGGTGGCTACCTGGGGCAACCTGGTCAACCGGGCGCTGACCTTTGCCTACAAGCGGTTCGAGGGGCACGTCCCCACCCCCGGCCCACTGGCAGAGGTGGACACTCGGCTCCTGACCGAGATCGAGGCCGGGTTCGAGCCAATCGGCCAACTGATCGCCGGCTGCAAAATGCGGGCCGCGTTGGGCCAGGTGATGGCACTGGCGCGGGAGGCTAACCGCTACCTGGAGGAGAAAGGCCCCTGGTTCCAGATCAAAGAGGACCGTCAGGCCGCCGGTACGACTATTTATGTGGCGCTCAAGGCTATTGACTCGCTCAAGGTTCTCTTTGCTCCCTTCCTGCCCTTTACGTCCGAGCGCCTGCACCAATACCTGGGCTATGAGGGAAAGCTGTTCGGTCGTTCCTACACGGAAACCTTTGCGGAACCGGGAGGGCGTGCTCACGAGGCGCTGTGTTACGACCCCGCCGAGGCAACGGGGGAATGGTTGCCCAGTCAACTGCCTCCCGGCCAGGCGCTCCGACAACCACAGCCGCTGTTCAAAAAACTGGACGAGAGCGTGATCGAGCAAGAGTTGGCCCGCATTGGGTCTTGACCGGATTGCGCTACGGCGCTTGCGTAGGGCAAGTTGTCAACTTGCCAAATTGCGCTACGGCGCTTGCGCAGGGCAAGTTGTCAATTTGCCAAACCCGCAATTTGCCAAATTGCGCTACGGCGCTTGCGTAGGGCAAGTTGTCAACTTGCCAAACCCGCAATTTGCCAAATTGCGCTACGGCGCTTGCGTAGGGCAGGTTGTCAACTTGCCAAACCCGCAATTTGCCGAACTGCGCTACGGCGCTTGCGTAGGGCAAGTTGTCAGCTTGCCTGGTACAGAAGCGCTATTGACACATACGCCTGTATAAGCTAAAATTACACCAACTCGCGGCGGTGATTTTTGCACCACGCACAAATTAAAGGAAAGGAGAAAAATATGAACAAGCAAATGCGTCGGATGCTCAGTGTGTTAATTCCGATAATGATAATGGTGATGGCCTGTCTTCCCTCTGGAGGCGGAGAAGAGGAAACGCCGCCTCCCCCACCGATCAATGTTATCTTCCAAGACGATTTCAGCAACGAAAGCTCAGGCTGGGAAGTAGGCGACTATGACACCGGCAGTGTGGGCTACCAGAACGGTGTCTATTTTGTGACCTCGACTGAAGAGAACATGGCAATGTGGGGCGTAGCCAATCGCTCATTCGATAACGTCAGCATCGAAGTGGACGCCATCCAGGTCTCGTCCGGGGCTACCAACGACAACGGCTATGGAATCGTGTGCCGGGAGCAGGGCGATGGCAACGGGTACTATTTCCGCGTTTCCGGGGACGGGTACTATTCCATCGTCAAGGCCGAAGGGGACGATTTCACATCGTTGCTGGACGATGATTGGCAAGAATCTGATGTCATTCACCAGGGAAACGCGACCAACCACATCCGGGCGGTGTGCGATGGCTCCACGCTGACCCTGTTCGTCAACGGGCAAAAGTTAGCGACGGCGAATGACGCCACATTCACCAGCGGCGATATTGCACTGACCGCCACAACTTATGAAGCCGACGCCACAGAGGTACACTTTGACAACCTGGTGGTGCACGAACCACGGTAAAAGTAACCCCCGCTGACAGGGATCACTTGCTCTATCCAGACGGCCCTCTCTTGAGAAAGAGAGGGCCGCGCTCTTGTACGAGACAACCCGTGAATCGTTGGATACGGACTTGATACAGCCCTGTTTTTCAGAGATGTCGAGTGCCCAGCCCCGCGAACGCGAGGAGGAACAAGGCCAGGAGGCGATGGGAGAATTTTTCGCCCATCACACAATTTTATCTCGGCGCAGCCCGGAGCGGAGCACCTGGCGGTAGGCGGCGATGCGGGAGGAGCGCAGAGGCCGTTTGTGGCCCAGCAGCCACTTGATTCCCTCCAGCCCCAGTTGCCAGACATAGTTCCCCAGGAGGAACAGGCGCAGCGCTTCCCCCGCCACACGCCCGTGGTACTTGCAAAAGTAGCGCACTTTGCTGGTCTGGAAATGGATGTGCCGGGCGGCGACCACCTGCTCGCTGCTCTTGCCCTCGTGGTGGATCACCTGCGCGGTGGGCAGGTAGACTATGCGCCATCCGGCGGCGCGAAAGCGGTGGCACCAATCCATCTCCTCCGAGTACATAAAGTATCCCTCGTCCAATGGCCCAACCTGCGCGACCGCCTCACGGCGGGCCATTATAGCCGCTCCGTACAGCCAGTCCACGTCCTGCACGGCGTCGGCGGGCTGGTCCAGAAATTCGTACCGCTCCAACAGACGACGCGGGGCGTATTTTTGCAGCCAGGTGGATTCGAAAAAGCCGGTCGCCAGCGTGGGAAAGCGACGGCGGGATGATTGGATGGAGCCATCGGGGTAGAGCAGTTGCGGGCCGACCATTCCCACGTCGGGGTGGGCGTCGGCAAAGACGACCAGCGTCGCCAGGGCATCTCCCACTATCTCGGTATCCGGGTTCAGCAGCAGGATATACCGTCCCCGGGCGACGGCGATCCCCTGGTTGTTGGCAGCGGGGAAACCGCGATTTTCGGCGTTGGCAATGAGGTGGACGGCAGGAAACTCGGCTCGCACCATCTCGACGCTGCCGTCGCTGGAACCGTTGTCCACGACGATGATTTCGAGTGTGCGAGATGGCGAGTCTGCAAGTATGGAACTGAGGCAGCGGCGCAGGAGGTCGCGGACGTTCCAGTTGACGATGACGATAGAGAGAGCAGGCATAAGGCGTATTGCGTATTGCGTATTGCGTGTTGCGTACTGCGTGCTGTGTGATTAAAAGCGGCGGCGGACGGTAAAGTCCACAATGTCCAACAACGCCTGCCGGTGGGGCGAATCTGGAAAGACGCGCAGTGTGGTTCTTGCCCGGTCGGCGTGTTCCTGCGCCACTTGCAGCGCCCGTTCGATGGCCGCAGAGTGGGCTATCGTCTGCACGGCCTCGTCTACCGCCGCCTGAGAAGAGCCGCCCTCGAGCGCATGGAGAACCACCGGGTGATCCGGTTCCATTTCCAAAAACAGCAGCACGGGCAGCGTCACCAGTCCCTGCCGCAGGTCACTGCCCACCGGTTTGCCCAGTGTTTCCTCGTCCGCCACAAAATCGAGCACGTCGTCCACGATCTGGAAGGCCATCCCCAATTGCTCCCCATAAGTCAGGAGGGATTGACACTCGTCCGTTCCGCTCTCGGCCAGGATGGCTCCCGCCTGGGTGGACAGGGAGATGAGCGAGGCGGTCTTGGCATAGATGCGGCGCTCGTATTCGGGGAGACTGGTCTGTCTGCGTTTGCCGTCGAACATTTGTTGCACTTCGCCGTTGCAGATGACCATCAGTGTTTCCGCGAACCGCTGGGTCAGCAGAGTGTTTTCGGTTTGAGAGACCAGGTAGGCCGCGCGGGCAAAGACGTAATCGCCGGTGAGCACTGTAGCGCCGGGCGGCCAGTTGGCGTTCAGCGTTTCCGTCCCGCGCCGCATGATGGCGCCGTCAATCAAGTCGTCGTGGATCAGAGTGGCGGTGTGGAGCAGTTCGACCGCGGCGGCGGCGAACACTGATTTTTCCACGTCCGCCCCGCACAGATGGGCGGATAGCAGCACCAGCGCGGGCCGAATCCGCTTTCCTCCGCCGTTGACCAGGTGATCCAACGCCACACTGATGGCCTCGTGTTGCTCAGGTGGGTGTTCCCGCAGGAGAGTTTCTACACGTTCTAAATCTCGATTAACCAGGTTGAGAAAAAAGTGATTCAACGGTACCTCTTTAAAAGTTTGCGATTCAGGATGAAATGTCGAAAAGGTCGGCCAGGTTATCCGCTGCCGCCTGGGCCACGGTCTCCACAGGCGCGTTTCTGGCGCGGGCGACCGCCGCGACGACGTGCCGCACGAGGGCCGGCTCGTTGCGCCGCCCCCGGCGCGGGACGGGGGTCAGGAAGGGAGAGTCGGTCTCGACCAGCAATCGCTCCAACGGAACCAGCGCCGCCACCTCCCGCAGCCGGTCGGCACGCGGGAACGTGACCGGCCCCGATATGCTGACGTAAAAGCCCAGTTCCAACACCTGCTCCAAATGCTCCGGCCCGGCGGAATAAGAGTGCAGGACGCCGCGTCCCTCCCAGCCGCGCAGTATTTCCATCACGTCGTCGTGGGCGTCGCGGCTGTGGACGATGACGGGTAAATCCAGTTCCGCCGCCAGCGACAGTTGGTCGGCAAACGCCCGCCGCTGCACCGGGCGCGGCGAGCGGTCGCGGTAATAGTCCAGGCCGATCTCGCCGATAGCGACCACCTGGGGGTGGTGGGCCAACACACGCAGTCGGTCCAGGGTTCGGGCGTTGACCAATTTGGCGTCGTGCGGGTGGATCCCCACAGCGGCGTGGATAAAGTCGTGCTCTTTTGCCAGCGCCACCGCTGCCTTGCTAGAGTCCAGGTCAACGCCAACTTCGAGGATGGCAGCAATGCCCGCCTGCCGCGCTCGCTCGATCACAGCAGCGCGGTCGGGGTCGAACTGGGAGAAATGCAGGTGGGCGTGAGAGTCAGTCAGGCGCATTGGTGATCTGGTTGGGTAAAAGAATATGTGTTCATCTGTTCAGTGTCAATTTCTGTTCTCTATCTCGTGACTCCGAGTACAAGCCGAGTCTCGGCCGAGATTTTGCTTTCCAGTATCGCTATCATCTCTTCGAGTTCAACTTTGGGGCTGGCGCTCAACCCCAGGCTGGTTGCGATGCCGTTGGAGTCTGTGCTATAACGCGTGTCCAGGTCTATGCGGAAGGCCCCATCTTTTGTCTGGGAGAACTTGTACGAGTGGATGTGCATTGGATCTCCCAGGCGTGATTTCCCGATGTGCTCGAACTGGAACTCGCGGCGCATGTAATTGAACAGGTGATCTTGTAAGACTAGCACGAGATGCTTGTTGATGTTTTCAAAAGTTTCCACCTCGTGGTGGAGTTGTACCAGGGTGGTCTTGGCGGTCATTTTCCAATTCATACCGAAATTTCTAGGCGAATTGCCGTCGCCGGCGCTAACCTTTTGCTCATTCAAGAATCTCTGTCGTTCAGGCCAAACTGTGCCCGTTGTGTCCAGTGTCTGGAGTTCGATGCCAACAAAGTCCTCGACCTTGCCATTCGTTGCTGAAACGAGAAAGTAGTCAACACTCCCACCGGGAATCCCTATTTCGGGTACTATGTGCAGTTCATTGCCCGGCTCGTGCAGGGTTAGCAAATGCATGCAATCGAAGAAAATTTGGTGTCTTTCCAAAAAACGCTGGGGGCAGATCACGAGCCGCTTGCGTTTTCTGCTGTACTCTACAGAGCAAGTCCCTATTGTGATTTCCGGGTTGCTTTTCCTGCTTTTCTTGCACCTGGCGCGGAGGTAGGGGCAGAATTGGGCAGATGAGATAGAGTCCCAATCGGTCTCTTGATCCAGATGTGTGGACACTCCGTATAGTTCGAGTATCTTGCTCACAAAAGTCTCCTACACCTGTTTTCCGCCAGTTCCAGGTACTTGTCCGATATGTCAATGCCCACTGACTTGCGTCCGAGTATCCGAGCCACGAGCATAGTCGTCCCGGTACCACAAAATGGGTCAAGCGCTATACCGTCTGGCGGGCACGAGGCAAGAATAGGAATCTTGCACAGGTCTTGAGGATAAGGTGCAAAGTGGGTGTGTCGTTTTTGTGTGTCCTCTGGGAGTATATCCCACACATCATCCGGTTTGCTCCCGTTGGGATGATATTTCAAAAAGTAAAATCCTTTTTCGTTCAACTCTCTAGCCCGGCCTGATACGCGCTCGGAATCCGAGTGCGTGGTTCGTTGCTGTCCTCGAATAATCATCCGAAAATCGGATACCTGGCCTTGTTCTACACCAGTCAGCATTTCATTGAGAGCTTGAAAGGCGGCGTGTTTTTCTTCGGCGGTCAACGCTGTTGACATTTCTATCTGCCGCTTGTATCGAATACCTGTTACTCCGGTAGCGGTGACGACTGCGCCGTTTACCACTCTGGTCTTTCTTGGCTTTGCTCTGATTGCGTCTATGTCAAAGTAATAACCGTGGGCCTGTTTCACAAAGAAGAACAGGTTCTCGTGGATATTTCTCACCCGGTCTTTGGCGTTGTCGAGTCCCCCCTTTACCTTGTTCCAAATTACGCTGTTACGCAAAACCCAGCCTTGTTCCTCCATCAGTCGGAGCGTCACCCGCCAGGGAATACCTATCAGAGCTTTATTGTAATAAGCATCACCGATGTTGAGCCAGAATGAGCCGGTTGGCTTCAAGACTCTCTTGACCTGGCCGAAAACCGAAAGGAGATTAGAGATGTAATCCTCGTAATTATCTTCTAGCCCCATCCCACCATTGTGATACTGGCGTTTTCCCCAGTAGGGTGGACTGGTCATACAGAAATCAATTGAATTATCCGGCAACTGTCCGAGAATTGCCGTGGCGTCTCCGAGAAAAAAGAGCGGGGCACGATCCTGGCTTGTCAGGTATGAAGTGAGGTGAGCGCAGAAATCAGACGTGATTATTGCCATTCTCTTTCACCAACCCCGCCAATTCCAACCCCGCGTCCAACAGCAGATCGACCCGGCGCTCCTCCGTCGTCTCGCAATAGATGCGCAGGATCGGCTCGGTGTGGGAGAAGCGAATCAGCAGCCAGCCGCCGTCGGCCAGGTTGAACTTGAAGCCGTCCGTCGTGTCCAGGCCGGTCACGTCCAACCCGGCGACAGTTTGGGGATTGGCCTCCCGCACCCGGCGCTGTACCTCCTCGCGCCGTTCGAGCGGGAAACGGGTGTCAACGCGGCGATAATAGTAGCGTGCGCCGGCGGTCTCGTAGAGCCATTCCAGCAGTTGGCCGGGTTGTTTGCCGCTGCGGGCCATCATATCCAGGATGTAGAGCGCGGCCAGTATGCCATCCCGTTCCGGCAGGCCGGGGAGCAGGAACCCGCCGCTCTCGGTCGCTCCCAGCATCGCGCCGGTTTCGATGACCTTTTGCCCCACGTACTTGGGGCCGACCGGCGTATCGTACACTGGCAGGCCGAATTTGCGCCCCAGCCGGTCGAGCATAACGGTGGAGGTCAGCGTCTTGACGATTGGCCCACGCAGGCCGCGCATTTCCAGGAGGTAGAGCGCCAGCAATCCGCCAGCCTGGAGCTGGGTGACGAAATTGCCCCGCTCGTCGGCCAGGCCGATGCGGTCGGCGTCGCCGTCGTTGGCAATGCCGACGTCGGCCCCGACGGCGACCACCTGTTCCAACAGCGCGTCCACGTTGGGCGGGATCGGCTCCGGCTGGCGCATGCCCGGAAAGATGGGGTTGCGCTCCCCCCGGATGGGGTGAATCGTCGTCGCGCCGCCCGCCAGGAACCGGGCCAGCCAGCCCGTGCCCACGCCCCACATTGCGTCGTAGGCCACCGTGAGTCCGGCCCGTTTGATCGGCTCCAAATCCACCTTTTCCCGGACGTATTCGATATAGGCCGGGGCGGGGTCGAATGTCTCGACCAGGGCGTTGTTTTCCAGCGGCGCACGCGGGACGTTGCGAGATGGCGCTGGGATCAACTCCTCGATCCGCGCCAATCCATCCGGAGCGACCGCCGCGCCGCGATTGCTGCGGACTTTGAAGCCGTTATCGGTCGGCGGGTTGTGGCTGGCGGTGATGATGACCGCTCCGGCGGCCGACCGGGTCAGCACCGAGAAAGAGATGACCGGCGTGGGGGTCGGTTCGCGCGTCAGAAAGACGGGGATGTGGTTGCCGGCCAACACCTCGGCGGTGGCGGCGGCAAAGTGCTCCGAGGCAAAACGATGGTCGTAGCCGACGACGACGCCCTGCCCTGCCGTCCCGATCTCGTTGAAATAGTCGGCCACGGCCTGGGCGGCGCGGCGCACGTTGGCAAAGGTGTATTCGGCGGCAATCCTGCCGCGCCAGCCGTCGGAGCCGAACCGGATGTCGCCCATACTTAGCCACTCTCCCACTCGCTGCCAATTTCCGGGTAGCGGGCAAATTTCTCGCGGAAGAGGGCCATCAACTCCTCTTTCCGTTCCTCGGTTTTGGCCTCGAAGCGCAACACCAGGACGGGCAGGTTGGAGGAGGCCCTGACCAGTCCCCAGCCGTCGCCAAAGTTGACCCGCGCCCCGTTGATGTCAATCACGTCGTACCCTTCGGCCTTGAATTCCTCGGTCAGCTTTTCCACGACCTGGTACTTGACCGCTTCCTCGTACTTGTCGGGGTCGGCGGGACACTTGACCTGCAACGCCGGCGTGGAGACGTAATAGGGCGTCTCAGCGATGAGGGCGGACATTGACCGCTCCTGCTGCGAGAGGTACTCGGTCAACTTGAGCGCGGCGAACAGCGCATCGTCGAAACCGCGATAGTCGGGAGCGCCGAAGAATATGTGCCCGCTCATCTCGCCCGCCAGGGGCGAGTTTACCTCCCACAGTTTTTGTTTGATGTACGAGTGGCCCGTCTTCCACATCACGGGCACGCCGCCGTGCGCCTCGATATCCTCCGGCAGCGCCTGGGAGCACTTGACGTCAAAGATGATTTTAGCGCCTGGATTTTGCGCCAGCACCTGCCGCGCCAGCAGAATCAGGTATCTGTCCGGCCAGAGCACCTCCCCTTTTTCGTTGGTCACGCCCAGCCTGTCGCCGTCGCCGTCGAAGGCAAAGCCGACCTCGGCCCCCGCTGCGGCGGTTTTAGCGCCGGTGTCGTTCATCATCTCGACCAGCGAGGGGTTGGGGTAATAGTGGGGAAAGTCCCAGTCCAGGTCGGTGTATAGCTCCACCACCTCGCACCCGGCCTTCCGCAGCGCCTGGGTGACGACGGGGCCGGGCGTCCCGTTGCCGGTGTTGACCACCACGCGCACCGGGCGGGCAATCGTGACGCGCTTTAACACATCGTCCAGGTAAGCCGAGAGGAAATCCTCGCTGCTGACCGTGCCGCTCCCGGCGGCGAAATCTTCGCTGACGGTCAACTGGTACAGCTCGTCCATCTCGACCGGCCCCAGCGTGTGGGAGTAGCCCAGTGCGAGTTTGAACCCGCTCCAGCCGGTGGGGTTGTGAGAGGCCGTGACCATGACGCCCCCCTCGGTCTGGTAGTGGTATTGGGCCGAGTACATCATCGGGGTCAGAATCATTCCCAGATTGATGACGTTGACGCCGGTCGCCGCCAGCCCGCGGACGGTCGTCTCGGTGATCCACTCGGAACTGCGGCGATAGTCGTGCCCCACGACGGCGCTATCTATGTTCCTGCGGCGGAGCATCGTGCCGTAGGCCCGCGCGATGATTTCTACGGTTTGCTCGTTGAGTTGTTCGTCGTTCACCCGTCCGCGCAGATCATACTCGCGGAACATGCTCGCTTCTAGCTTTGCCATAGGATTTCCTCCCTCAAATGTGGGCAACTTGCCAGAACGCAAGTTAACAACTTGCGCTACCTGTAGGGCAAGTTGCCAACTTGCCGACTTGCCAGAACGCAAGTTAACAACTTGCGCTACCCAAACGCGAACGTAGGGCAA
>CAYNVC010000008.1:15835-17464 GCA_964400615.1 uncultured Anaerolineales bacterium
AGTTAACAACTTGCGCTACCCAAACGCGAACGTAGGGCAACTTGCCGACTTGCCAAAACGCAAGTTAACAACTTGCGCTACTGAGTGTAAATGTAGGGCAAGTTGCCAACTTGCCAGAACGCAAGTTAACAACTTGCGCTACCCAAACGCGAACGTAGGGCAACTTGCCGACTTGCCAGAACGCAAGTTAACAACTTGCGCTACTGAGTGTAAATGTAGGGCAACTTGCCAACTTGCGCTACATCGTTGGGCTTGCAGGTTCACCCAATCGCCTGCCTGGCGACGGTCAGAAAAGCCTCCCCCTCCCGCGCCAGAGCTTGTGGATCGTGTTCCTCACCGGCGCGGATTTTCAGGCGCAGCTTGCTCTCCGTGCCAGAGTAGCGCAGCGTCACGTCAATGTTCTCGCCCAACGCTGCGTGCAGCCGGCGGAGCGCGTCTTGAATCTCGGGGATGGTCTGCAACGGCGGCTTGCTCGAGACCTCGATGCTGGACAGGTACTCGGGGAACTCGCGCATGCAGGCTGCCAGCGCGGCCAGGCTGTGGTCAGGCTCGCCCGCCACGACTTTTAACACCGCCAGGGCGGTATGGATGCCGTCGCCGGTGGTCTGGCCGTCCTGCAACATGATGATGTGGCCCGATTGCTCGCCACCCAGGGCGTAATTTTCCTCGATCATACGCTGTAGCACGAACCGGTCGCCCACAGCCGTCTCCTCCAACCGCACGCCGATCTCTTCCAGCGACGCCTTGAGGCCCCAGTTGCTCATCGGCGTGCCGACCACGGCGTGGTTGGTCAAGAGACCGCGCCGCTGCATATTGCGGGCCAGGATTGCCAGGGCTACGTCTCCGTTGACGAACCCACCTTTTTCGTCAACCATCATCACCCTGTCCCCGTCGCCGTCGAAAGCGATACCCGCCAGGGCTTTTTCTTTCAGGACGGTGGTTTTGAGACGTTCGGGGTAGATGTACTCGTAATGGGAGTTGATGTTGGTCCCGTCCGGCGCGTGCTCCACTATGACCATGTCGAACCCCAGGCGGCCAAACACCTGGGGCGCGATCTCGGAGGTCGCGCCGTTGGCGCAATCCAGTACAATGCGCCGCCCGCGCAGAGAATCATCGTCGCCCCACGTCTGGATGAGGTGATCGGTGTACTCTTGCCGCCAGTCGGAGGCGTCCCGCACCCACCCGATTTTCTCCGCACCGGCGGCCACGAATTCGTCCTCGTCGTCCAACACCAGCCGCTCGATCTCTAGTTCCATCTCGTCTGGAATCTTGAAGCCGTCGCCGCCAAACATCTTGATTCCGTTGTGGTCGAACGGGTTGTGCGAGGCCGAGATCACGATTCCCAGTTGCGTCCCGTGCGTGCGTGCCAGGTAGGCGACGCCGGGGGTCGGGATGACACCCGCCAGCATCACGTCCACGCCCTGCGAGGTCAAACCGGCGGTCAGTGCGCTCTCCAGCATGTGGCCGGAGAGCCTGGTGTCACGGCCTATCACGGCTGTGGGATCGGCTCTCCCGTTGCGCCTCAACATTTGGGCCGCTGCCCGTCCTATCTCGAGGACAAAATCGGGCGTGAGAGGCCATCGGTTAGCCACGCCGCGAATGCCGTCCGTGCCGAACAATCTGCCCATT
>CAYNVC010000008.1:17564-19535 GCA_964400615.1 uncultured Anaerolineales bacterium
ATACACCTTCTTCTTTCAACAGCGCCAGGTCGTGATCCACCATCATCCGCACCAACTCACGGAAAGAGACCTGCGGCTCCCACCCCAGCACGCGCCGCGCCTTGCCTGCGTCCCCTACCAACAGGTCAACCTCGGCCGGGCGCATAAAGCGGGGATCTTGTTTGACGTACTCTTGCCAGTCCAGTTCCACGTACCCGAACGCCTCCTCGCACAACTCGCGGATAGAGTGGGTCTCGCCCGTAGCCACGACGTAATTATCTGGCGCGGACTGCTGGAGCATCATCCACATCGCCTGGACATAGTCGCCTGCATATCCCCAGTCCCGCCGAGAATCGAGGTTGCCCAGGAGCAATTCGTCCGCCAAGCCCAGTTTGATCCTTGCCACGCCATCGGTGACTTTGCGCGTGACAAATTCCAGCCCGCGCCGGGGAGATTCGTGATTAAAGAGTATGCCGGAGGTCGCGTGCAGGCCATAAGACTCGCGGTAGTTGATGGTGATCCAGTGACCATATACCTTGGCGACACCGTAGGGGCTGCGCGGGTAAAATGGTGTATCCTCATTTTGCGGCACCTCGCGCACCTTGCCAAACATCTCGCTGCTAGAAGCCTGATAGAAACGGATGCTGGTATCCACCGTGCGGATAGCTTCCAGCATACGGGTGACTCCCAGCGCCGTCACGTTACCCGTGAAAACCGGCTGTTTCCACGAAGCGGGGACAAAAGACTGCGCCGCCAGGTTGTAAACCTCTTCCGGGTTATATTCTTGCAGGATAGATATCAACGACCCTTGATCCAGTAGATCGCCCGAGACCAATGTTATCCGGTCCTGAAAATGGCTGATGCGGGAGAAATTGATCGTGCTGCTGCGCCGCACCATTGCGATGACCCGGTACCCCTTTTCCAACAAAAACTCGGCCAGATAAGAACCATCCTGACCGGTGACTCCTGTGATCAGTGCTGTGGGCATTTTACGTGTTCTCCTCGTGAATTACTCGTTCCCGCCAATACTCTAGCGTGTCCCGCAACGTCTGCTCGAACGGTATCTCGGGTTCCCAGCCGGTCAGACGGTTGAATTTCGCCGCGCTGCCATAGACCTCCGGCACGTCCACGGGCCGGTAGCGGGCCGGGTCCCGCTCGACGTGTATCTCTGCCTGGGAGTAGCTCAGGAGCGCGTCCAGCAGCCCCTGGATGGACTGCGCCCGCCCGGAGGCCAGGTTGTACACTTCTCCCGGCTCCCCCTGGGTCGCTGCCAGGTGGTAGGCCCGCACGATGTCCCGCACGTCGCTGAAATCGCGGGCCGCGTCCAGGTTGCCGACCTGCATCACCGGCTCCTGCTGCCCGGCCTCGATGCGGGCGATCTGTCTGGCAAAGGCCGGGACGACGAAACGGGGCGACTGTCCCGGCCCGGTGTGGTTGAAAGGGCGCACCCGCACGACCGGTATCCCGTAGGCCAGATGATACTGGACCCCCAGAAAATCCTGGGCCACCTTGCTGACCGCGTAAGGATTGTTGGGCCGCAACGGGCTGCTTTCGGTCTGCGGCAGTTCGTCCGGCTGCGGTGCGCCGTACTCTTCGTTGGAACCGATCACCAGCACGCGCACATCCCGCCCGGAGCGGCGCACGGCCTCCAACAGATTCAGTTCCGCGCGGATGTTGTTGCGCAGCGTGTCCCACGGGTCGGCCAGCGAGGTAGGGACGAACGCCTGCGCGGCCAGGTGCAAGATATAATCCGGCTTTATCTCGTCCAGCAGCGATTGCACCAGCTCTGGGTCGCACAGGTCGGCAAAGCGGAGTCGCAGCCTTTTGTCTCGAGGCTGTGATTCGACCGGATGGGGGTAGACTGTCCCCAGCAATTCCCAGTCGGTGTGCGCCAACAAGTAGGCACACAGATGCCCGCCGACGAAACCTCCCGCTCCGGTGATTAGTGTTTGCAATGTCTTCCTCCTCAATTAAAGATTATACCGCACTTTT
>CAYNVC010000009.1:0-3110 GCA_964400615.1 uncultured Anaerolineales bacterium
CCAGTCATCCAGGGAAATTGTTTGCGTGGTGTTGTTGTACAACTCGATCCATTCGTCCGTTGTATGGCCCGAGTGCCCTGCCCACGCCACCTCGTTGATGACCACGTCCCGCGTGAGCGCGGCAGTTGCGCGGAGTGTGGACGGGGCGGGGACAGGCCGCGTCCATTCCGCCCGCGCGTCTGTACGCAGTCCGCTCGTCACCGCTGCTACCATCAGCCCGCCCAGCAGGCAGGCGACTATCAGCCACATTGTCCGTCTCATCGCTCATCTCCTTGTAGGGCAAGTTGCCAACTTGCCCTACGGTTCTGTCAGATCGCTAACCGCCGCGATTATCTTGTCCCGGCTCGGCGCTCCGCCCTGTCCCCATACCACCTTTCCCGTGCCGTCCAGCAATAAAAAGGCCGGCACACCGCGCACGCCGTAGCGCATTGCCAGTTTTACGTTGACACTGCTGCTTACGTTCAATCGCAACACCTGGGCCTGACCCGCCAACTCTTGTTCGAGCCTGTCCACGACAGGCTTGCTCATCAGGCAGGAGCTTCAGGTGTTGGAGTAGAACTCGACCAGCGTGGGTGTGCCGTTCGTCACCTGCGCGTCGAACTCGGCGGTCGAGGCCAGGTCGTCCCCCGGCGTGCGCAGGAACAAATAGCCGCCGACCATCGCGGCGACCATCAAGACCACCAGCCAGTTTTCTTTCCAAAAACGTTTCATTGATACCCCTTTCGAGCACCAGAGGCCAGCACTTTTTATATACTGGACACTGGCGTTTTTGTTCGTAGTGACGGCTTCAGCCGTCCAAAAGGCTCAAAAGCGGCTAAAGCCGCTACTACGAACCCCCATAACTCCAGTTATATATACCAATCGCTCTTGTTCTAAAACTCGTCCAATTTGCTCATGTTCTCTATGGCTTCAAACATGCCACGCCTGGCGAACTTTTCCTTCCAAATTTCGATTGGTGTATAACTCATCGCTACAGTGGTGCTCTTGACCACCATAAGCCTATCACCCTTTTTAAGGTGAAAAGCCTGCATCAGTTCAAAAGTCAAGCATATCTTGCCATTATTTATTGCAGTGAGCGCACAAGCTCTGTCGTTGAACCAGTAAACGATGTCAACCTCGTGCATCCGGTTGATATATCTCTCAAAGACCGTAGCCTCTGCTCTCTCCTTGTTCAACAATCCAAACCCACCTTCACCCCGGTGAGTTGTTGTGAGCACAACCAGGCCGCCGTTGATTAAATCATATCTCTCGAACGCTCTGGGAGGAATTTCGACACTCGAGTCCTCCCTAATAATAGAAATGCCGTAGGCTTCTTTTGTTCCTGGCATTCCTGGCATTAGGCTTGGCATTTTGCCTCCTCTCCTAGAGAGACCAAACTGACGGCGACTGCTTTCCCGCCCCTCTCTCAATCCGCTGTTTACGGACAGCCCTCACAATTTAATGCCCCAAATCACGCGCACGATCCCCATCACGTGCTGCTCCACCCGCTGTAGCTCGAACCCGGCCTGGGCCACCGCCTGGGCCGTCTCCCGGTTCAGGTGACACTCGCGGCTCCAGGCTTTCCAGGCCGGGTGGAGCAGATCGGTCAACCGGCCCGCCAGCCCGTTGCCCCGCGTGTGCTCCAGGAGCACCAGCCGCCCGCCGGAGCGCAGTACGCGCCGCACCTCCGCCAGCCCCCGCGCCGGGTCGGCGACGGAGCAAAAGAGGAACGAGGCCGTCACCACGTCCAGGTTTCCGTCCGGGAAGGGCAAGTGCTGCACGTCCGCCTGAACCAGCCGCGCCGGGGTGGAGGTGCGCCGCCGGGCCGCCCAGGTCAACATCTCGCGGCTGGCGTCGCAGCCGGTCAGGCGTGTCTGCGGGCCGTAGAGCGGCAGGTTGACCCCCGTGCCGACCCCCATCTCTAGCACGTCCCCCCGGAGCGAGGGAAATATCTTGCGGCGCAGGCGGCGGAAGAGCAACCACTCTAGCGGCGCCATTCCCAGGTCGTAAACGGACGAAAGGCCGTCAAAGACACTCATCGGCTCAGGTCAGGAGCGAGCGCAGCACGGCCAGGTTTTCCCGGTCCTCGTGCAGGTCGTCGCTCTTGGGCGTCTCTAGCAGACCGGGCAGTCCTGCCAGGCGGTCGTCGTTCAGCAGGAGACGGAACGCTTCCAGGCCAATCCGTCCCTGGCCGATGTGCTCGTGCCGGTCTTTGTGGCTGCCAAATTCTCCCTTGCTATCGTTGAGGTGGAGCGCGTGGAGACGTTCCAGGCCAATGATTCGGTCAAAGGCGGTCAGCGTCTCCTCGTACCCCTCCGGCGTGCGCAGATCGTATCCGGCGGCAAAGACGTGGCAGGTGTCCAGGCAGATACCCAATCGCTCCCCCTGCGGAGTGTGACCGAGCAGCCAGGCCAGGTGCTCAAAGCTGTAACCCAGGTTCGTGCCCTGCCCGGCGGTGGTCTCGAGCAGGATTTGGGCGTGGAAACCGGGCGTGGCGGCGTGAACCTCTCCCAGCCCCTGGGCCACCCGGGCCAGCCCGGCCTCCTCTCCCGACCCCACGTGTGAACCGGGGTGGAGCACCAGCCAGGGTACACCCAGCGATTCGCACCGCTGTAGCTCGATTATGAGCGTGTCGCGCGATCTCTGCCACAGTTGCTCTTTGGGCGTGCCCAGATTGAGCAGATAAGAGGTGTGGGCCACCACCGGCTGGATACCGGTCTCCTCGGCCGCGGCCTTGAAACGGGCGATCTCTTCCCCGGTCAGCGGCTTGACCGCCCACGACCGGTTGGACTTGACGAATATCTGCATCGCGTCGCAGCCGACCGAGTGGGCACGCTCGAACGCCTTGTGCAGCCCGCCACTGATGGATTCGTGTGCGCCTAATCGCATGATGTTATTTTCTCCACGGATTGTGACCAGGGCATGTCGGTTTCCAGGTAATGGTCAATTGCACGAGCAACGCAAACAATATCTCGCGCCGGGTTGCCGGTGAGAGGAGATGCCAAAATCGTCCCTTCCGGGGTATGAAAGTGATGCGGAGCAGTTGAAATGCGGGGATGGTGAGGTGCATTGTCCCAGCCCATCACCCGTCGTTCGTCCTGAATCAGTGTGTAGGAATAGCCACCGGTACT
>CAYNVC010000009.1:3210-6358 GCA_964400615.1 uncultured Anaerolineales bacterium
GCCTTCTGGATAGTATGCAGGCGCTCAATTTCGTCTATGGCGACACCCCATTCCAGTGCTTCTTCCCAGGATGGATGTTCTGTCACCCGGCCTTGCTTGATCTCGTGCTCAAAATCCTCTAGAGCGCATCTGTGCTGCATCTCGAACTGGCGCACGATATTTTGATACGTCTCAATTTGCTGTTCTATGCCACTCACGCTGTCTTGCAAGCGACTGATACTTACAGGCAACGGATAGCGTTGAAGCACATTAGCGGCTGTAGTCATTTTTACCTCCACAATTACCAGGTTTCGATTATACCGTATCCTGTTTTGGGGACAAGCCGGAATTTGTCATTCATCATTTCAATGGAACCCACCCCTGGGGGTAACGCCGCGCCAGATCGACGTAAACCTGCTTGAATTTGGTCCACTGAGCCTTGTACTCTGCGCCGACCGTCTTTTCCAACACCTTTGCCGGTACGCCGACCGCGATGTGGCCCGGCGGAATCTCCTGCCCCTGGCGGACGACCGCACCTTCGCCCACCACGGCCCACTCGCCGAGGACGGCCCAATCGGAGACAACGGCTCCCATGCCGATGATGGCGTAATCGTGGATCATTGTGACGTTGTGGATGACCGCGCCGTGCCCGACCGTGACCCAATTGCCGATGGTCGTCTGCTCGCCAGGGCGGGCGTGGATGACGCAGTTATCCTCCACGCTACAATGGTCGCCCAGGACGATGGTGCCGTAATCGCCCCGGATGCGCGCGCCAGGCCCAATCCAGCAGCCCGCGCCGAGCGTCACGTCTCCAAAAACGTCGGCGGAGGGGTGGACGTATGTGCCCGCGCCGATGCGCGGCCTCTTGCCTTCGAACGATGCGATTGTCATCGCCGGCTCCCTCTACCCATTCTTGCCGCGCAACTGCGCCAGCTCTTCTTCCAGCTCCTCCAACTCGATCAGCATGCTCGCGCGGACCGAGTGTTTGGGCAGACGGGCTTGCAGGTCGGCGATCCGTTTTTCCAGCTCGGCGATCCGGGCCGCGTCGCCGCCCGGATCCTGCTCTATGTGCGGGATGACGCAGATGAACCGGAGCACGCCCGCGCCGGTGTTGCGGTAGCCGTGCGGCTCGTCGGGCGGGACGTAGAGCGCGACGCCGGGACGCATTTCGAGTTCCCCCTCCGGCCCCAGGGCAACCCCCTCCCCTTCCAGCACGAAAATCTCGTGCTCGTAGGGATGGTGATGTATCTCGAACACGGCCCCCGGCTGAAACTCGATCACCCGCATAGTAAAGTTAGGCGTCCCTTCCGGTTTACCGAGCACCCAGCGGACTGATTTATCGTCCCCCACCGGTTCCTGGGGAACATTGCGATAATCTTTGCTCAACATATTGGCCTCCTCTACAAAATACGCAACACTCAATACGCAATACGAAACACGCAATACGCAACTATATCAAACGTCCATAAATGGCGGTCAGGTCGCGGAGGCGCGTTGCGATTCCCTCGTTCAACGCGCCGGGCCGGAGCCGCCAGCACCAATTGTGCTGCCCGACCGTGCCGGGCAGATTCATCCGCGCCTGGTGACCCAGGCTCAACAGGTCTTGGGCGGTGGTGATGGCAGTATCGGCGACCGAGTTCCACGCCAGCCGGATCAAGTCCCAGGCGATGTCCGAGCCATCACGGCCCAGGTAGCGGCGGACGTAATCCCGCTCCGCCTCGGTGGAGGTGACGCTGTACCAGCCGGCAACCGTGTCGTTATCGTGGGTGCCGGTATAGACCACGCAATCGCGGGTAAAGTTGTGGGGCAGGAACGGGTCGGCCGGGCCGGCGGCGAAGGCGAATTGGAGCACTTTCATACCGGGATAACCCAGTTCCGCTTTCAGGCGCTCCACACCGGCACGGGAGGCGGCATCAAACTCGCCCAGGTCCTCGGCGATGATCTCCATCCGCCCCAGCGCGGCAGTGACGGCGGCAAAGAAATCCGCCCCCGGCCCAGGCACCCAGCGGCCATTGACGGCTGTTTTCTCGCCCGCTCTGACCTCCCAATAATTGTAAAAACCCCGAAAGTGGTCAATCCGCACAATGTCGGCCTGAGTGAAAGCGGCGCGAAAGCGGGAGATCCACCAACCGTACCCATTCCGGGCCATCACGTCCCAGCGGTAGAGGGGGTGTCCCCAGAACTGGCCCGTCGCGCTGAAGGAATCGGGCGGCACGCCGGAGACGACCGTGGGCCGGAGGTGTTCGTCGAGATGGAAAAGGTGCGGGTTGGTCCACACGTCGGCGCTGTCCATCGAGACAAAGATGGGGATATCGCCGATGATGTGGACGGAGCGCTCGTTGGCATACCGTTTGAGCGCCGTCCATTGGCGAAAGAACTGCCACTGGCGGTACTTTTGGTTTTCGATCTCGACTGCCAGCGACTCGCGCCAGCGGGCCAGATGTTCCGGCTGGCGGGCGGCCATCTCCGGCTCCCAATCGTACCAGGGGGCGAGATGATGGGCCTCCTTCAGCGCCATGAACAGGGCAAAATCTTGCAGCCAGAAAGATTGCCCGGCGCAAAAATTGGCAAAAGCCGCTCGCTGGTCAGCAGGGGCCTGGGACTGGAAATTGGCAAAAGCGCGGTTCAGCAGGCCCATCTTGTAGGGGATGACCGGCCCAAAATCCACCCGTTCTTGAGGGAAGAGAGGGACATTCGCCAGGTCTGCCTCTGCCAGGTGCCCGTCCTCGACCAGTTTTTCGGGGCTGATGAGCATTGGGTTGCCGGCGAAAGCCGAGAGGGATTGATAAGGAGAGTCACCGTACCCGGTGGGGCTGAGGGGGAGTACCTGCCAGTAAGATTGGCCGGCCGCCGCCACAAAGTCCACAAACCGGTACGCCTCGCTTCCCAGGTCTCCAATGCCAAACCTGCCGGGGAGCGACGTAGGATGCAGCAAGATGCCGCTGCGGCGCGAAAATGTCATTTAATGGTATCTCCGTGACTTGCCAGGTTGCCCCCATTATAGCAGGATTTTGGTTTTGCGCATCATGGAACGCGGCCATCCGGGCCGCATGCGGGCGCACGGCGGATCGCGGCCATCTTGGCCGCATGCGGGCGGGGACGCCCGCGTTCCCAGCACGGCGGATCGCGGCCATCTTGGCCGCATGCGGGCGGGGACGCCCGCGTTCCC
>CAYNVC010000009.1:6458-16117 GCA_964400615.1 uncultured Anaerolineales bacterium
ACGCCCGCGTTCCCAGCACGGCGGATCGCGGCCATCTTGGCCGCATGCGGGCGGGCGTATTCGTGAACTGCCCGATGCTATGAGCGCAACACCAGCGGCAGATAGAGGCGAAACGGAACTTTTAGCGCCCGCACGGCCAGGTTGTTACTCTCGTCACTTTCGGCGACAAGGCGATCAGGATCGGCATAGACCCATAATTCGATCCTGCCGCCCACGGAAGAGAGCGTGACCGCATCCGATCCCCCCGCCGCCAGAGTGTCCAGCGTGCCGCTATAGACCAATGTGCCGGTTGGGCCACCCTGGCGCACGGCGACGACCGGTGCGGTGGCAGTGACCACACCAATGTTGTGGATGGTGACGACGACCGGCCCGTCACCAGCACTGATGTCCGCCGCAGTGATGGTCAGATCGGGCAAGATGGCGAGGCGGGCATAGTTGCTGTTGTTTCCCTCGTTCATCTCCACCACCGCCCCACCCGCGTCGGCTGTGGCCCACAGCAAATCGCCCAATCCGGCGAGCGTCGCCGGGCTGGTCAGAGTCAGGGTGGTTGTGACTCGTTCGCCCGCGCCCAAAGCGCTTCCCACCACGGCAGTACCCAGCAGAGTGCCGGTCAGCGGGTCGGCGGCGCGGAAGGCGACGCTAAACGGCGCGGTCGCAGTCAGCACACCGGCGTTGACCAGGCGCGCGGTGGCGGTGATAGTCTGGCTGCTGTGAGTGGTGTACAGCAGTTCCACTTGCAAGTCGGGCAGCACCGTCTGCAAGGTGATCTCGTTGTTGTTCTCGTCGTTTTCCGTCACCAGCCCGCCGGGGTCGGCGACGGCCCTGATCGTGTGAGGTGCAGCGGAAGCGGGAACCGTCCAGCCAGTCCGGGCCGTGGCCGTGTATCCCGCTGCCAGGGTGATGGCGAGCGTCCGGGTGACGATTGGGGTAGCACCATCGTAAAAAGCCACCTGTGGGCCGAGTACCGCCAGATCACCCGCGTTGCGCAGCACAGCGGTCAGCGTGAGCGATTGCCCCGGCGCGGGATTGGTCGGAGTGATAGTGAGGCTGTCAAAGGCCAGGTCCAGGCCCACAGTGTGCTCCAGGAATACCAACGAGTTACCACCCCGCGTGGGGACGCCGGTCACAGTAAATGTGCCGGACGCACCACTCACCGTCCTGGTGATAAACCGGGTCGCTATCTTTTGGTAAGCCAGGTAGAGTGCGCCGTCGCTGCCAAAAGCCGGGCTGTGAGAGCCTTCCAGATCGGCATCGCTGATCAAGGGCTGGTCAGCACCCCACGAGTCGTGAGCCGCGTCGTAGATGCTGTAAGCCAGGTTGCTCCCATCCCCGTCCATCGTCTGCCAGACCAGTGACAGGTTGCCATTGACGGCGCGACTGAGCGTAAAACCGAGGAAACCAGCCTCTGTACTGGCGGTGCGCACCGATTGGGCTGCGCCGGAAGCCCACGAGTTTTTCAGCCAGACCAGATCACCGTCGCGCAGCCAGAGCAGGTGCAGGTCTCCGGCGGCGTCGTATGCCAGGGCGGGAGTGGTGTCGGTGATGGTGTCAGTCATCATGCGGGTGGGAGCGCTCCATCCGCTGCCATCGAGGACGCTGTAATAGAGGTCGCTATCGCCGGTGGTGGATAACACGCCATCGGCGTCTATCACATAGACCAGCGCGGCCTGGGTGGAGGAGTAGGCGGCAAAAGCAACATCGAGTACATCGTGCAGCCCACTCAACGCCGGAACCGGGCTGCCCCAACTGGAACCATCCCAGGTAGCACAGGTAAGCGTGACCGGGTGCGCGGCAGTGCCCAGAATATCGGTCCCGTCGTTCGTTTGCCAGATTGCCATTGCCGTGCCATCGCTCCCGGCGGAGAGGAGCGGGGCATAATCCATCAGGCTGTCGTTGGTCAGGGTGACGACGTTTCCCCACGCTGCGCTACTGCTGACCCAGGTGCGGGCGACGATTTCCAAACTCTGTGCAAAGGTAATATCCAACGTAGGAGTGATGCCCGGCGACAGAGTAGAGTGTTCCCACAGCGCCAAGCCATTTCCGCTGCCATCAAAGGCCACGGCGGGGGCAAAGTCGGGCTGTTGGTCGTCGGTCAGGGAACTGTCGCTCCAACTACTGCCACCCCACATCTGGACGTGAATCTCGGTGCTTCTGCCGGGCGGGTCGTTGCTGTCGTCGTCTACATAGGCCAGGATGCGCGATCCAGAGTCAGCCACGGCCAGCGCCGGTTGGGGATAAATATAAATGGGACTGCTCAACGTGGTCTCGGTAGTCGTGGCGGTCGCCTGCAAAACAGCACCAGCGCGTAACTGCATCGGTGACGCAGCCTTGCGCGGGATCAACTGCCAGGCCGGTCGCGGTTCCGCTGCTAGAAGCATGCTCGACGCACCGGGATTGCCACAGCCGCCAGGGTAGTTGCAGGTGATGGCGTGCTCAAAGGTCTGCTGGAAACAAAAAACTCTCAGGTCAGCGCCATAGTACATCTGGATGCCAACCGTTTTGAGATAGTCCGGGTTGGCAGGCACGGCGATGGTCAGGTACGGCTTCCCGCCACCGTAGACATCCATCATCAGAGCCTTGAACGGCGTGATTTCCAGAATGGCTTTGGTAGCCACAAAGGCAGTTCCCTCGCCCTGGTTGAACTCTAGTTCACCGTCGCGCGTCTCGTAATTTATGTTGATGCCCACGCCCGGCATCTGCTGCCCCTTGACCCTGGCGACGCGGTTCAACCACCTGACGTACCGCCCAACGATCGCCAACTTTTCAGCCGCGCCGAGACCGGGAATCAGATCGACCAGCCCCTCCTCTTGCTCGATCAATCCGTTGATCTGCAAGTTCACGTCCGCGGATTCGACGTTCAGGCTTTGGCCGCAGATAAATTGTGTCTCGCCACTGCCGCTCAGTTGCCCCATTATGCCCAGGCTGCCCACCTGAAACCCGGTTTGTCCGCTCTGCACGGTCTGACCGCCCCCATTGGACCAGCTCGAGGTAGAGGCACTGGCCTGGGTTTGTAGAATTCCCAGGGGCTTGCCGCCCAGGTAAGGGACCCAGGCTGGCGGAGTCCAGTTGGCGACAAAGGGCGAAGGCGGGTACTTGTAATCGTATGTGTATTCCACCAGCGGGGGTTGAGTCTGGGCGGAGAAACTATAAGACCCTCCCGACAGGTTGGCCTTGAGCCAGTCCCACCAGACCGGCGCGGGAAAGACGGTCGGTTGAATCACTGTTTCCAGGGAGTTGAACCCGGTGGGGCCGACGGCAAAAATGCGCAGGGTGTTGTTGGCGCAGAGATAGTTGCTTTCGAAATCACTGCCCATGTGGTAGATATGTTCAGCGCCCCACGATTGACCGTCTTGTTTGATCTGTGCACCGTTGAGGTCAAAGTACACACTCCCCGCTGCGCCATTGCCGGCCAGATCTCCGTTCCAGTCCACCAGAACCCGGACGCGATTGGCAATGTCCGGCTCGTCCAAAAAGTAGCTTGCCGCCAGAGCGAGTTCCGGCCGGACTTGTATCCGTGGGCGAGCATCCACCACGGCCGAGGCGGTATGTTGGTTGTTGAGGTGAGTCTTTTCGGTGATCGTGCTATCGGGGTCAGCCTGGACGGTCAATTGGACGGCGGCCTCCCCCTGACCATCCACCATCGAACTGGTGATATCCCACTCCAGGTGCAGGGTGGTGCTGACATTGGCTCCCACAGTGATAGTCCGCTGCGTACTCCAGCCGCTGCTATCGCTAAAACGCACCGGCACGTCCGAGACGGATGCCTCCCCCACGTTCCACACAACGACGTCCACCGGCAAAATGTAGCGGTCGTTATCCAGGGTGGTTTTGCCAGGTTCCAGGGAGAACGGAGCCACGCTCAGATCGGGAATGGGCGGCCCCAGGCGGGTGAAAATCTGTTCCCGGCTGTTGCCGTTACCCACCAGATCGTCAGTGGACGTAAAGGCTATATCCTGCCCGGAGTATGAGAGAGAATGCGCGATCGCGAACGTATCAAGCGTGACCACTTGAGTGCGCCCGCTGCCATCGCGGTTCATCAACCACAATCCATTGCCGTAAGCGTACAAGAACCTGGCGGCGTCGTCGCTCATAAAACGGCTGTCGGTGATTAGCGAGCCATCAAACTCAAACGCCAAAGTCTGGCTGGAATCCAGCCTGTTGACGTGTACACTGTCCCCTTCTTCCCAGACGAGCCAGCGACCATCGGGGCTGAGTGAGAAACCGCCGGCAAACTCGATAAATCTTGTCAGGCTTGCCTGAAAAACACACGCGCCGTAACGATTTCCATCATCGCAGGCAAATGCTATCGTCGTGCCCGTATAATCCACCTGGTAGGAATTGGAGGAGAGGTGCAGTCCACCATACGAGTTTTCCAGATCGAGCACAATTACCGGATCACCCCCGCCGGACGGGATGCGCCACAGGCGACTTTTTGCGGGGAGGTTACAATCCCAAAGTGTCTGACTGTTATCCCATTTGCAATCCCAACTCGATCCGCTGACAAAGAAAATGTTTCGACCATTGCCGCTGATCTCGGCGCCTCGGTCGGCTCGCAAACAATGATATTCATATCCGGCCGGTGCTCCGGCGTGATGGTAGCAAGGCAGAATATCCACCCCGTTCACCCGGAGCGCGTTTGCGTCGCTCCAGACCACCTGGCTGCCGTCATAGTTCATTCTAGCCAGGGAGCCATCGGGAAGCCCTGTATCTATGAGATGTGACCCGCTGCCGTCACTGGCGGACAGGTACAGTTTGCCATTGTTCACCGTGCCTTCCTCGTCGAGGATATAGAGCACCTGCTTGCCGTCCCCGCTGATATTCATAAAGTCGAGAGACTCGTTGGCAGCGAGATTCGTGACCTGCACGATACCCGGTGTGGCCTGGGGTAAAGGGCTGCTGGCGTTGGCCGTGGGAAGCGACGATGATACCGTCGCCAGTGCGAGTGCCGGCAAAATGGCAGCCGCAAACCCCGCAACGACCAACCGTCCCCGGCGAATGGCCGCGCGGCCGGTACTCTGCGTGCCGTGATCAGTCTGTGCAAATTGTTTTGTATACATATCATCTCCCCGCAACGAGGCTATGGCCGGCATTACATACGGGCGTCACATCTCTTTTGACCGGGTGGCAAGACCCAATTTCCATCCAGTCGCCAGCACGAGAGCAAACGCCACCAACACGCTAACGACGGTCGCTACAAGATAAAGCCGCATATCGAACTGGGATTGCACACCACCCTGAAAGGCGGCCTCGAACGTCTCGTCGGTGATCAGCGTAGAGGCCCAAAAGTTGTCGGCGTTGTGCAAAATAATGCCCCCCACCAGCAAACTGCCGCCCGTTTTGTTGTACACCCAGGTCATAATGACTGCCAGCGCTATTTCGCCCAGCACAAACACGGGCAACTTGTGTAAACCCATTTGCGCGTGCAGCGACCCCGGCTGAAAAAAGAGAGGCAGATGCCACAACCCCCACACTGTACCGAGGACGAGACTGGCAACTGTCGGATTCCACTTGCGTTGCAAGTCCGGCAACGCAAATCCGCGCCAGCCAAATTCCTCGCCCAACGGCCCACCGATGAGTGTCAGCAGAAAATAGACCGGCGCCCAATACCATCCCTCCCGGAAAAAGGCAAAACCCGGCAATTGGCCGCCCAGCACGACGTTGACGGCAATAGCGAGCAGCAGGAGCAATCCACTGAAAAACAGGGCCACCGCCCACCACAAAAGCCCCACGCGCCAGCGCAAAAAGCGCCGCCCCAAATCCTGCATGCCCATCTTGCCCCTGGTGGCGGCAATTACCACCAGCCCGGCAATGGACGGGCCAAAAACGAGGAAACCGCTCCCGGTTGTGTACCAGGGGAACCAGGCGATCAAGACCGCCAGTATTACAAAAACGATGAAAGCGTGCCGCTTCAACAGGGCGTGAATTGTGACTGCCGGCCCGGAAATTCCATCCGTGCCAGCGGGACAGGCATCCCCACCATAGTTTTATCTTACACCAATCGCGTATCTAAAGCAAATTCATTTTTGTGCGCCCCAGGCCGGAAGCGGCACGCGCTTCCCCTTCCCTGGCCGCTATCATCCTCCCTCCTCCCAACCACACCCGTTTGACAGGCGCTTTTTTTAGTGTATAATGTGAAATGTAAGCGTTTACATATCGCGGGAGTGCGTGATTGAACACCCGACACAGAACCTCAACCAAGTCGAGAGCAACAATCGCTGACGTGGCAAAGAGAGCAGGCGTCTCTATAGCCACCGTCAGCCGAGTGACCAATCAAACCGCACCAGTCGCCCCCAAGACCGCAGCCCTCGTACAAGCCGCGATTTCCGAGTTGCACTATCGCCCCCACCTGGCAGCCCAGGTGCTCGCCAGCCACAAGACACATACCATCGGGCTGCTTTTCCCGGAGATTGGCGGCGATTTCATCTTTCCTCTACTGCGCGGCATCGAGGCCCAGGCCAGGGAAAACGGCTTTGCCCTCCTCGTCTATGCAACCCAAGACGAGAGTGATCCCGGCCCCACCCACCCTCAGCCCTTGGGGGAACACAACACAGATGGGATAGTGGTATTTGTTGATAGCCTGCCCGAAAAAGAGTTGGCTCATTTCAGCCAAATTGGATTCCCCGTCGTCCTGGTCTATCGTTCCTCCCCAGCCGGTTTGGATATTCCCTGTGTCACTGTTGAAAACAAACTGGGCGCTCGCAAACTGGTTGACCATTTGATCCAGGCACATGGGTTCCGGCGGATCGCCTTCCTGACCGGGCAGGAGGGGCACGAGGACTCGTATTGGCGACAGGTAGGCTACCGCGAAAGCCTGGCGGCACACAACATCCCGTTTGCGCCGGAACTGGTCTTACCGGGCGGTTTCAACAAGGAAATGGCCTACGCCTCCACCCAAAATTGGTTGCGAGACGGAGTGGCTTTCGACGCGGTGTTTGCCGCCGACGACGATTCGGCAATCGGCGTGCTGGATGCGCTCAACGACGCTGGCAAGCGGGTTCCCGAGGACATCGCCGTGGTTGGATTCGACGACATATCGCTATCCCGTTATCTGACCCCTCCATTGACCACAGTCAGCGCACCGACTGAGGAGGTGGGACGCGAGGCCGTGCGGCAGTTGGTCAAACTAATCCGTGGTGAACGGGCCGAATCGCCGGTACTCTTGCCAACCGAACTGGTGATTCGCAAATCGTGCGGCTGTACCTGACAATCTATCTGGTAAAGGAGAGACATGTTCCTGAAAACACTTGTACGGCGCAACCGGCCTTTTATCGAGGCAGTGGTGAATCTGCATCAGGCCGGTGCAATTCCAGCCAACAGCTACGTTTTGGATTTGGACGTGATGCAAGCCAATGCCAGCATTATGGCAGCCGAGGCCGCACGGCTTGGCCTGCGCGTCCTGGCGATGAGCAAGCAGATCGGGCGCAACCCGGCCGCTTTCCGCGCCCTTGCGGCGGGGGGCATTGATAGCTACGTCGCCGTTGACATGGCCGGAGCCAGGGTCGTCCACCGGGCCGGCTACCGGATCGGGCACATTGGGCACCTGGTACAGATTCCACGCGCCGAAGCCCCAACCGCTGCCAGAATGAAACCAGATTATTGGACCGTGTTCAGCGTGGAAAAGGCCCAGGAGGCAGCAGCGGCCAGCGGCGCAGCCGGGCACACCCAAAAACTACTGGCCCGCATCCACGCCGCCGGTGATACGTTCTACATGGGACACGAAGGAGGATTCCCCGACTCGGAGATCGTCGCGGTCGCGGAAACGCTCGAGGCTTTGCCACACGCCAGGTTTGCCGGGATCACCACTTTTCCCGCCCTGTTGTTCGACCCGGAGACAGACGAGGTCATTCCAACCCCCAACCTGAGCACACTGGAAAGAACCGCCTCCGCGCTACAAAAGGCAGGGTGGGAAAATATCGAAATCAACGCACCGGGGACAACTTCCACCCAGGTGATGGCAGCGCTCGCCTCGGCCGGCGCGACACAGATCGAACCGGGGCACGGGTTGACCGGCACCACTCCCCTGCACGCGCGGCGCGACCTGCCGGAAAAACCGGCCGTGCTCTACCTTTCAGAAGTATCCCACATCTACGACGGCCACCCGTATTGCTTTGGAGGCGGGCTATACATCGATCCTGTCTTTCCGCCATACGATGTCCACGCGCTGGTCGGAGCAGACCCGGACGCGGCGTTGAGCAACGTCGTCGCGGCCACCCTGCCCCCGCCATCGGCTATTGATTACTATGGCATCCTGGATCCGAACGAGAGCCATCCAATCCGCACGGGCGACACTGTGATCATGGGGTTCCGCGTGCAGGCGTTCGTGACCCGCGCTTACGTGGTTCCTGTCTCCGGTATCTCTACAGGGAAGCCCACGGTCGAGGGTGTTTGGGCTTCCAACGGCCACAAAGTCGAGTGGCCGGAAGGATAAAAAATGCACCATAATATGAAAAACCCAATCCTGTTGTTATGCACTGTTGTTCTGGCCTTGCTGCCGCTCGCCTGCTCCTCTGGCGATCTCACTCCGACGCCTGAGGTGACAGGGAGCGCACCCACGGAGACGGCCGCGGCCCTCACTCCCCCGCCCACCGCAGAGTCAACCGCCACCCCTGGAATCCCCCCCACCGACACCCCACACACCACATTCACCATCGTCGTCCCCGGCGATTATAACGGCTGGATCGACACCGGCATCTGGCTCCAGGCGGGAGACGTTTACGAGGTCCAGGCCAGCGGAGTCCTCAACATCTGGCCCAACTGCGCGGAAACCAAAGCACAAGCCGGATACCCTGACCTGGATTGCGCGGACGTGACCCACGTCGAGCCGCCGGGGACAATGGCCTTCGGGCCGACCCTGGCGACGTATCCCTATCCCGGCGGGCCGACCTCGGCGCTCGTGGGCCGGGTGGATAGCGCCCCCTCTTACCTGACCGGCAACGGCGGCACATTCACCGCAGAGACGAGCGGCTTTCTCAAATTCACCACCAACGAGATCGTGTACATGGAGGATAACCAGGGGCAGTTCTCTGTGCTGGTGACGATCCCCTATGCCATGCCGCCCGCAAGTCTGCACGGCGAGTGGTTCGCCACCGGCCTGGTGCTGGCTCCCGGCGAGAGCGTGACCATCACCGTCACCGGCGCAATTGACATGTGGCCCAATTGCGAAGAGACCCGCGCGGAACGGGGCTACCCCAACATAGATTGCGCCACGCTCCACGCCCTCGGCCCCGGCGGCACGGCCCTGCTCCCGCCCCAGCCCGGCGACGAATATCCACTGCCAGAGGCCAACACGATGGCCCTGGTGGGCCGCTTTGGCAACGGTGCGGCGTTCCTCATCGGCGCAGGGGGGACGTTCACCGCCGAGGGAGGCGGCCCCTTGCTGCTCGCCGTCAACGACACCGCCTACTGGCGGCAGGACGACATCGGCGCGTTCAACGTCGCCATCACGTCTCAAGACGGCACGCTGACATATCTGGACGTGCATTGAGAAAAAGGGGACGAGTACCCCGGATAAAGGAAAAACACGATTCTGCTCTAAAAGGCAAACCAGTCTGCGTTTTCTGCGTTGGTCTGCGTCCCAAATGCGAGGCGAGTACCCCGGATAAATGAAAAACACGATTCTGCTCTAAAAGGCAAACCAGTCTGCGTTTTCTGCGTTGGTC
>CAYNVC010000009.1:16217-19014 GCA_964400615.1 uncultured Anaerolineales bacterium
TGCGTCCCAAATGCGAGGCGAGTACCCCGGATAAAGGAAAAACACGATTCTGCTCTAAAAAGCAAACCAGTCCGAGTTTTCTGCGTCCCAAATATAACGAAAAAGGAGGATTCGCATGTCTCGTCACACCAGATTGTTTGGTCTGGGATTTGTCGTTATGGCTCTGCTCTCGACCGCCTGCATCTGTAGCACAGGCGGGAACCTGATACCGGTGCCCGCGACCCCAAGCTCCACCTCCGTGCCGACACCGACCTTGCCGCCGACTCCGACCCTGCCGCCCACCGTTACCCCGGCCCCGTTCAGCCAGCCCCCTCTGCCCGGCGATGGAACCAGCGTGCCGGTGCAACCCCTCGTGGACGACGAGTGCGCTGCCCTGGTCGTTGATGTCCAGGTCGCCCTGCAACCGGCGTGCGTTGACCTCTCCGGCAGCAGCGTCTACCTGGCGGGCGGCTCCGTCGCGCTCGCCGCCGCCCCTGGCATCGAGTTCGGGCAGGCCGGGGATATTGCGCCGCTTTCTATGCTCAACACCATCCGCACGTCACCGGTGAACCCGGCAGCGGGCGAGTGGGGCGCGGCTATGGTGCGCATCCAACCCGACGGAACAGCGCCGGACAGCTATGCCAGAGTGGTCATGGTAGGGGACGTCACACTGCACAAAGAGAGCGCCGATGGACGCGCCCTGATATTGCAGACCAGCGACACCCCGCCCATCTGCTCCGGCGCTCCCAACAGCGCCATCATCCAGACCCCGCCCGGCGTCACAATGACCCTGACTATCAACGGGGTTGACCTGGCCCTGACGGACGCCACAGCCGTGATCTATGCAACCCCCAACCAGGAAATGCAGGTGATAATGGTGCACGGCACGGCCCTGGTCACGACGGAAGGAATCAGCCAGACGGTGACGATGGGGCAGATGACGACCATCCCACTGGGGGGTGACGACGGCTTTACCCCCGTCGGCCCGCCCACGCCGCCCACCCCGCTCGACCCCGTCCTGATCCAGTACATTCCCTTTTATATCTGCCTGGACATATACCCCTCTCTGAGCGTGATAGACATTCCCGCCGGCGAGCGGTGGACCTCTACGGGGATCGAATTGGAAGCGGGACAATCCTTCGTCCTGGTCGCCTCCGGCCTGGTAAAGACGATTGATTACATGCCCTGGGCCTCGCCGCAGGGCCATCCCCCCGCCGATTGCATCGCCGCCGGGCGCACCGACTGGGGGGACTGCAAGTGCCGCACCATGCCCGAATGGGGCACGTGCACTATGGACGAGACGGCGACGATGGTACTGGTGGCCCGGGTGGGTGAGGGGCGACCGTTCATCGTCCGCTCCGGCGGCGTGTTTACCGCCCCCAGCGCCGGGGTGTTGCAATTAGGCCCCAACGACAGTTTCTTTACCGACAACGTGGGCGCTTTTCACGCCATCGTGCTTGCGATAGATATGAACTAGCCCAAAATGCCCCGCCGAAACGAAAACTCGTTGAAAGCAGGCCCATACGCAGCACGACCGCTCATCTTGTGTTCGCCAACAATCCAGATTCCACCTGACCGTCCAGGTAACCCAAGCCCGACCATCACGGCCAGTTTGGGATCGTTCCCCAATGTCAAGAGAACGAAAGGAAATGTGTAAAATGAGAATCTGGAAGAACGCCCTACTTGTGCTCGTCTTGACCGTGCTGCTGCTCTGCAAGACGCCGCCGGAGCAGCCGGGTGTGGAGGCTGCGCCTCTCACACCCGGCGCTATCGGCCAGGTGTGGGCCAGCTCGGGAGAGGACAAAGTGTGGCAAAGCGAGTTGCGTGCCGCGAGCGACCCCAACATCGTTCACAACTCGGTGTGGGACGGCACGACCATCTCCCTGTTCGGCGCACGCAACGAGGTGGTGGGGTTCAACCTGGTAATCGAAGCGCCCACGTCAGATGCGACCAACGTCACCGTGACCTTGACCTCGCTGACCGGCCCCAGCGGCGCAAGCATCACCACCCGCGCGGCCAGCGCCGATGACGATCTATTCAACTATGTCGGGCGCAACATCGAGCTTTTCTACGTGCGTTATCTGGAAATCAAGGGGTTGAGCCGGCTGGGGTACGAAAATTATTACGACGAGCGCCACGTCCCGTTGCGCTGCCGCCGTCCCCACAATGGCCGCTTTGCCGTATCCGGCACGGGTTGGGTAGATCGCCCCTGCCACAATCAGATGTACCCCGACATACTGGTGCCCCTCGAGCTTCACACACCCTTCACCGTCACCGCCGGCACCAATCAGTCACTCTGGGGGGACATCTACATCCCCAAGACGACGCCCACCGGGACGTACAGCGGCACCATCGAGATCGCCGAGGACGGCACACCGGCGCGGCAAATTCCCATCCGTCTGCGGGTGCGCGATTTCGAACTGCCCGACCTGCCCAGCGCCCGGACAATGCTGTTTTTCGAACCGGACAATATCAACCTGGCCTACCTGGGCAATGCGTGGCCCGACCCCGGCACGACCACATATACCCAGTCCATCCAACTGACCAACCGGCATGCCCAGATGGCCCACCGGCACAAAATATCGCTCATCGGGCAGGACGCCCCCAACGTGAGCGGAATGGACGAGGTCTGGACGGCCCGCTTGCGGGGCGATCTGTTCACGCCGGCCCAGGGATACGACGGCGTGGGCGTCGGGGTGGGAAACAACGTCTACTCCATCGGTACGTATGGAGGCTGGCAAGGGTGGTGGGACAAGAACAGCGAGCAAGCGATGTGGACCAACACCGACGCCTGGGTCAACTGGTTCGATAGCCATGC
>CAYNVC010000010.1:0-7950 GCA_964400615.1 uncultured Anaerolineales bacterium
CGTAGTCCGATCTGGCGCAGCGCCTCCATCAACCGAGGCAGATCCACCCCCCAGGGGCAGCGTGTGACGCAAGTCATGCAGGAGGCGCAGATCCAGATCGTCTTGCTCTCCAACACTTGCTCCATTCCCAGTTGCGCCATGCGGATGACCTGGCTGGGCAGAATGTCCATCGCCTCCACCACCGGGCATCCGGCGCTGCATTTGCCGCACTGGTTACACGAGAGCAAGTCCTGGCCGCTGATTTCCTCGACGCTGGTCACGAATGGGCCGCGCACCTGCTCGACCGAGATTCTCGTTCGCATATTGCCTCCTGGCAAGTTGCCAACTTGCCCCAAGCTTGTGTCGTCCCGGTTCTGAAAGCCCGGTTCTTTCCTCGTCTACTCGATCAGCCCGGCAGCCCGTTTGGCCCCGGCGAGTGTGTTCCACATCAGCATGGCGATGGTCATCGGCCCCACGCCGCCCGGCACGGGGGTCAGGTGTCCGGCCACCTGGTTCACCGAGTCGAAATCCACGTCCCCCACCAGCCGGTAGCCGCGCTTGCGGGTGGCGTCCTCGACGCGGTTGATGCCCACGTCGATCACTGCCGCGCCCGGCTTGACCCAGTCCGCCTTGACCATCTCTGGACGGCCCACGGCGGCGATGAGGATGTCGGCGCGGCGGCAGGTGGCGGCCAGATCCTGGGTGTGCGAGTGGCAGATGGTGATGGTGGCATTGCGGTGCAGGAGCAGCATTGCCACCGGCAGCCCCACGATGTTGCTGCGGCCCAGGATGACCGCTTCTTTGCCGTCAATTTCGACCCCGGAGCGGACGAGCAGCTCGATGCAGCCGGCCGGGGTGCAGGGCACGAACAGGGGCTTGCGCCCTTTCATCGAGAGCCGGCCGATGTTGAGCGGGTGGAACCCGTCCACGTCCTTTTCCAGGCTGATCATGCCCAGTATCTTTTCCTCGTCCAGGTGCTTGGGCAGCGGGAGTTGGACCAGGATGCCGTGGATCGTGGGGTCGGCGTTCAGCCGTTGCACCAACGCCTCGACCTCTTCCTGGGATGTATCTTCCGGCAGGTGCTCGCCGATGGAGTTGAAACCGACTTTGGTGCAGGTCTTTTGCTTGGAGCGGACGTAGGATTGCGAGGCCGGGTTATCGCCCACCAGCACGGTCGCCAGGCCGGGTGTGATGTTGTATTTCTCTTTCAGTGTCGCCACCTCGGCCTGGATTTCATCGTAAATCTGGGCCGCGATTGCTTTGCCGTCAATCAGTTGTGCGGTCATAATTCTCCTTTCGAGAACCCTGGTTTACAGGCGCAGGTAGGAATCGGTGTAGATGATCTTGTTCAAAAGTATCTGCACCGTCTTCCAGATGTCCGCCTGCTGCGGGTCGGACATGTCCACGTCCTCCGGCTGCAATTCTTCCATCGCCTCCACCCGGTCGTGCAGTTTTACGAGCAGCCTGTTGAGCGCGGTGCTCTCGTCTCGCTCCTCGACCACGCGGATCCACTCCATTTGTTCTTTGTCGAACGGGTCGGCGATGACCATGTCTATGCCAGCGCCCATCAACATCACCATGTAGGTGCGGTTGAGCAGCGGGCGCATCTCGTGCGGGACGGCGTTGGAGACGTTGGAGAGGCCGCCGTTGGTCAGTGGGGGCGGATCCCAGGCGTATTTGAGCGTGCGCACTGCCTCGATGCACTCTGGGCAGTATTCCTGGCAACCGGAGACGGTCAGCACCAGCGGGTCAATGATCAGGTCGGTGATGGGGAAATCTATTTCCAGGATGTGGGGGATCAGTTTTTCCAGCGCAATGCCCACCCGCTCGTCGGCGCCGATGGGGATCATGCCCTCGGCCATCGTCAACGCGATCAACCGGGCGTTGAATTTCTTGGCTACGGCGGGCACGCTCGCCAGTCGCTCGGCCTGTGCGTCGGTCGAGTTGATGATGGGCTGCGCCTTGGTCACAGTCTCGCAGGCGGCTTCGATGGCGGACAGGTTGGTGGTATCGAAAACCAGTGGCACGTCCACTACCTGTTCGACCGTCTCCACCAGCCAGGGCAGAATCTCGTGCCCGTGCTTTTTCTGCGGGCCGATGTTGAGGTCTACCGCGCTCGCCCCGGCCTCGACTTCCCGTACCGCCATGTCCTGGAAGAATTTAGCGTCCCGCTCGGCGATGGCCTTTTTGACCTTGGGGGCGATGATGTGGATGTTTTCACCGATAATGTACATTAGCTGCCTCCTTTTTTATGGACGAATTTTCGTGCGTACCCATTCGTAAAAGCGTTCTATTTGTTTTCTGTGGTATTTATGCCACAACTGTAGCGTAAATACTACGCCGGGGCAAGTTTTGCTATTCCAGCACGCTTTGGGCGATCTTGCGCACGGCCTGGTAGACGGTTGTCTCCGCCGGCAGTTCCACCAGCGGCCGGCCGGTGAACTCGAAATCGGGCATCGCCGGGTCTTCGGGAACCGTGCCGATCAATTCCAGCCCGGCCTGTTCGATGGCCTGGGCCAGGGGGTCTGGTATCTCGCCCCGCAGCCGGTTGACGACCAGGTAAGTGTGTCCCACGCCGATCTCCAATCCGGGAACCATGTCGCGCATGCGCTGCGCCGTGACGATCCCGCGCCGCGTGGGGTCGGTTACGAGCAACAGCGTGTCCACGTCGCGGGTGGTGCGGCGGCTGAGGTGTTCCATCCCGGCTTCGTTGTCTATCACCAGATAATTGTACTGCTTGCCGATCCGGTCAACGATCACCCGCAACATCTGGTTGGCAGCGCAATAGCAGCCCGGCCCTTCAGGGCGACCCATTACCAACAGGTCTACCCGGTCGCCTTCCTCTATTGCCATTTGCACCTGATAGTCCAGGTAATCCTGTTTGCTCATTCCGCCGGGCATTGAACCGGCCAGCGCCCCGCTAGAGTGCACTTGGGTGAGCATGTCCTCACGGATGCCGCCGATTGTCGCGCCCATGTCCATCCCCAGCACCATATTCAGGTTGGTGGCCGGGTCGGCGTCGATTGCCAGGATGGAGCCTGATTGTTCTTCGATCAGATAGCGGATGATGAGGGCGGCGATTGTCGTCTTGCCGGTGCCGCCTTTGCCGGCTACTGCAATTGTTGTTGTCATTCAATCTCCTGCTGGATGTAGACTCAGGTTCACCCAGTACCGTCTCAATTGCACAATTTGAGGGCGATTCATACGCAAGGCTGCGATGGTTGCTCGCCCTGTGGCGGTGAGGCCGACGATTTGGGTATGGTCTTTGCTCCAGGTAAAATGATCATTCCATACTTGTTGATTGGGGTGATATAAAGAAACTCGCTTCCCGCTTTGGGGGTCGAAGGCTGTTTGGCGTGTTGCTTTGTGCCGGTTGCACGTTGGACAACTCAAGCAGAGATTGTTTGCCTCCGTTTTACCCCCATCTGCACGGGGGATGATGTGCTCAATTTCGAAAGTGACTCCCATCAATGCCTCGCTGCTACGGCAGTAGGCGCAGTACCCACGCGCCGCATTCTGCACCTGCCGTCTTAGTTTGGCAGAGATGCGGGTGCTCATTTGTTTGTCTTTCCTGCCGTCTGGTACAAGTTCAATGTGTATAGTGCCCTGGCTTTGAGCAACGCGACCTGGTCAGTCTCGGCCAGTAGAGTGTTCAGCCTCCGTTCTTCGTCTTTTGTCAGTTTCTCCTCGTGGTTTTTGTGCAGCAAGTCGCTCAACTCTTGTTGACAATCGGGAGCGAGGACAATGTCGGCTAACACCCGCAACTCGGCTTCCTCCATTCCATCCAGGGGACGTAGTTCGGCCTCGATTGTGTCAGGGCGTTTGCTATGCAAGACGGTACGCAGAGCTTGGGCTAATTCAACCTGGTCTCTCAGGGGCAATTGTTGGGCTGCGCCTATCAGCACATCAACCGTCACATGCTCCCCTGTCTGGTATGCTGCGCGTGCTTCTCTGACCTGTGCCTGGACTCGCGGTGTTTGTTCCCAGCCATTTTTTTCCACCTGGGATATTTGTTTGTCGAGTAATTTCCAGAGCGTGCGTTTTTCCTCCAGTGCCAGGTCTCGGATTGATGCAAGCAATACCTCGAAAGGAGTTTGTAACTTTGCAGTGGCTTGTGGCATGATCTCACCCTGTCCCTTTTTGGCCTGCTATCCCTCCAACAGTGCCGCCACCGATGGGAATTGGCTCATATCCGTGTGGGGCAGGAACATTGCGGCGTTGAACTCGTCGAAAAAGGTGTTGTCTGCCGAAAGCTCCAGGTAGGTCATCATCTGCCCCACCTCCGTCACCCGCTGGCGCATATCGCGCGAGAGGAGTGCCAGATAGGCCCCTCGGATGGAGGTGTTGCCCAGGAATTGAAAGCTCTCGAACGGTTTATCGGGCAACAGGCCGATTCTGACCGCGTTGCTCACGTTGATGTACTGCCCAAAAGCTCCGCCGATGAGCACCTGATCCACGTCGGCCAGTGTCAGCCCCACGCTGCGGGCCAGGATGGAGAACCCGGCATAGATGGCCGCTTTGGCCCGCATCAGGTTGTCAATGTCAACTTTGGTGATGACAATGTCCTCACCTGTGGCCGATTCGTCCGCCCACGTCACCACGTACTCGGCGCCGTGCTCTCCCTTGCGCACCCGTTTGGTGGGCAGCTCGAGCTGGATGTTGCCGCTCTTGTCCATCACTCCGGCGGTGAACATCTCGGCCAACAGCGAGATCAGGCCAGAGCCGCAGATGCCGCGCGGTGCTTCGTCGCCGATGACGCGGTATGTGACCTCATAGTCCTTCGAGTTGACCCACACCTCTTCGATTGCGCCGGCGGTGGCCCGCATGCCGTGTACCACCCCGGCTCCTTCAAAGGCCGGGCCGGCGGAGCAGGCGCAGGAGATGAGCCAGGTGCAATCTCCCAGCACGATCTCGCCGTTGGTGCCTATATCTATGAACAGCGACAGTTTGTTTGCGCCGCACATGTTGGAACTGAGCACGCCGGACGTGATGTCGGCCCCCACGTAGGAGGCGATGCCGGGCAGACAGTCCACCGTCCCTTCCGGGTTGATTCCCAGCCCAATCTGCCGGGCGGGGAAGGGGGGTAGCTGGTTGATGACGGTGATGAAAGGCATCAGGCGGATCGGCTCCGGCGGGATTCCGGCAAAGAGGTGGATCATTGTGCTGTTCCCGGCCACCACTACTTTGTAGATTTGGTCGGTGCTGATGTTCCGCTCCTGGGCGGCCTGCTCCAGCAGCCGGTTGAGCGTCTCTATCACCAACTTTTGTAAATCTTGCAGGCCGTTCCCTTTGGAGGCGTAGATGATGCGCGAGATGACGTCCTCGCCCCTGGCGATCTGGCCGTTGTAATCCGCTTTGTGGGCCATTATCTCGCCGCTGATCATATCCACCAGCCAGACGTGGTTGCTGGTCGTGCCGATGTCAATCGCCGCCGCCCACAGACTTTCCAGTTGCTCTCCCGGCAGGACGTCCAGCAGGCGGGGCGGCCCATCGGGATGGTCGAATGTATCGAGTTCGACCACCAGAGTGACCGTCCATTCCCCTTTGCGCAACGCCGGCCCCAGTTTACGGAGCACGGGCAGGGATGCCTCCAACTCTTTCAGGTCATCGTAGCGCCGGGCCAACTCACGCCGCAGGCGAGACCAGTCGTCGGTCTGATCCTGGAGGGATGGTGGTTCCAGTGTGACCGTGTATTTGCGCAGCGGCTGGTCGTGCACGTCGTAGGGGAACGGCAGCTCGACCTTGACCGCTCGCTTGCTTTCCTTGAGTCTGCGCTCGATCTTTTCCTGGGGCGGGATGCGGACGACTGTATCTTCCTCGACCGTCGTCTGGCAGGCCAGTGCGTACCCGGCTTTGACATCGTCGGGAGAGAGGCGTTGGGTAGAACGGCGATGGACGGTTCCCTCTTCGACGATGACGGCGCAGCGCCCGCAACGTCCCTGCCCGCCGCAGGGCATCAGGATTTCTACTCCCGCTTGTTGAGCGGCCTCGCTCAGGAGAGTGCCTGGGGTGACTTTTACCTGCTTGCCGGCAGGCTCGAAGTGAACAGTTACGGCGTCAATAGTCACACCTCCTGTTTGTCTGTGTTTGTGACCCTCCCGCAGGTTCAACCTGCGGGAGGGCAAAACTCTACGCTGTGTCCCAGAGTTTGAGATAAGCTGGCAGGTCTACCGCTTCGCGCGGCCCGACCTTGATTTCCCAGCCAGGCAATTCTTCCTCCACCTCGCCCATCAGCACCGAGACGTGACCGGGGATGATCAGCTTGTGGTGGTTGAGCTTGCTTTCCATATCGTTGCTCTTGACCGCCTTGGCGATGCGCTCGGCGTCGAACTTGCCGGCGGCCCAGGCGGTGAGCACGCTCATTCCCTCGGCGTCTGCCACCAGTAGCCACCCCGGCATACCGCTGCCATCTATCTCGTTCGCCACGGAGAAGTAGGTGATGGAGAAGTTGGTCGTCACCATCATCGGCGAATCCGGCGTGGGGTCGTTGATCTCGTAGACGCCGGGCTGCACCTGGATTGGCTGCTGCGGGTCGGTATAGATGTTGGAGCGCAGGGCCAGCAGGGGGTAGATCGTCGCCGGGCTGAACCGGTCCAGCACGACGAATCCGCCGTATTTGGCAATCGCCTGCGTTGCCGCCACCGTCACCATGCCCTCGTCGTCGGCGCACTCGCTGGGGAAGTTGATGAGTGGGTATCCCAGTGTGCGGAAGGTCTTTTTGAGCGCCATGCGGCGGATCAGCGTGTTGAGCGCCAGTGCCGATTTGAGGTCTCGCACGCTGGGGTCGAGCACGATCTCGTTCACCCCAGCGCCCTTGATCTTTTCCACCATCTCGGCCAGAGTGCCCATTGTGTCGGCGCGGATCGCCATGGGGGCGTTGTGCTTCTTGGCCAGGGCGGCAAAGGCTTCCCAGTTGTCTGCCGTAGCACCATAGACCAACGGGCGTGTGCCTGCGGCAGCTTCCAACCCCTGCGCCATCACGTCGGGGTCTTGGGCGATGAGGATCAACGGCAGTGGGGCCGTTTCCAGCACCTCTTTGATCGTGGTTGCAAAGGTGTCACCGTCGCCGGTGGCTTGGACTGCAAAGCCGTCAATCGTCAGTTCCATGCCGACGTATTCGACCATGTAATCCGCTGCCTCTTTGGCCTGGGCCTTGATCTCGTCCAGCGGCTGATCGTCGCGCAGCCGGATGAAAATCCCGGTCTGGTTGTAAAAGGTCTTTTCGTGGCGGAAGAGCACGATTTCGTTCCCCGATTTCACCTCGCGCCCGTCGGCAGAGAGGGTGACGAGTTGCACCGGTGGCGCTGCCGACTCGGCCAGTTTCCCCCGCGCCTCGTCCGAGACGTAGGGGCATTTGTCCAGATCGGCCTGTTTGGCCGCCAGTTTCATCGCAAAGGCCAGGCAGGTGGGAAAGCCACACTCTTTGCAATTGGTCTGGGGCAACATTTTGTAGATTTGAATACCTGAAAGTGCCATGTCTTGCCTCCTTAAAGTTTGCAAGTGTGCGGGTGCATACTTGCCACTTGCATACTCGTTACTTGCCCGTTAACTCGTCAATCATCGTGCGGATCCGGCGCACCGATTCGGGGTGGCGCAGGACGACGATGTCGGCCGCCGATTCGACCAGGGTGGCGGCGGTCACGGTTTCCCAGTTGATAGCCCGTTCCTGCCAATCGCCCCAGGCTTCCGGCACGCCCTCTCCGACTTTGCTCTCTTTCTGTCGCCACGCTTCGTACCCCACGGTGACGATCATCGGCAGTTGGGTCATGCTGTCCCCTTGCAGGGCGGCCAGGCGCAGCCGTTCCATCACCGAGTAGCCATATTCCATACCGTAGCCCACTCCGGCGCAGGTCGGGTCCATTATGATCCGTTCCGGCGGCAAGCCCATATCGCTGATCAGGATGTTGAGCTGTTTCGCCAGGTTGACGTCCATCGCGGTGCGGGCCGTGACCAGGTGGCCGTGGGCCAGCG
>CAYNVC010000010.1:8050-13642 GCA_964400615.1 uncultured Anaerolineales bacterium
GCCAGGTTGACGTCCATCGCGGTGCGGGCCGTGACCAGGTGGCCGTGGGCCAGCGCCGCCGCGACGATGGTGCGATAGTTCTTTTCCTCGCACACGCCCAGCACGATCCGCTCGCCGACCGCTGCTTCGGCTACCGGCACGAGCAGTGCGTTATCCTCGTCCACCTGACCGGGGCCGAGTACGATGAGCGGCAGGCCGGTGGCCTCGAGCACCTTGCGTGTGGCGGCGACGACCTTTTCCGGCGTGTTGGGATTGCCGTCGGCGTCGGTCAGGCTGAGTTGCAGCATGATGATGTCCGCGCCGGATTTTTCGGCCGCTTGGGCCCACTCGCCGGGATCGTTCATCACCTCGCCCCAGGCTTGCATCAGCAGCGGCGACCAGTCGTTGGGCTTGCGGTCTTGAATCTCAATGGCGATTGCCGTTTTGTGAGGAAACTCGCCTTCGAAATCGAGGAATGGCATCGCGGTTTGCCCGCCGATGGTGACGGTCTTGGTGCGTGTGCCACCTTCGGCTGCGGTCGCACCCAGCGTGACCTCGCGGACGCGGCCCGGCCACTTTTCCTTGAGAAAATCGAGTTTCTCTTTTCCTTCATCCCAGGGTGGCACTACCGCCCGTTCTTTCTTCACTACCTGAGGTGTGGCTGCCGGTGCGGGAGCAAGTTCAGTCGCGGCGGGCGCGGGAGCTGCGGTAGCCGCCGGTGCTACAGGCAGCGCCGGGGCTGCGGGCAGCGCCGGTGCGGTCCCGCCCAACTGTTGCAATGCTGCCACCAGCGCACCACGGAAGCGGTCAATCACGATTTCGGCTGTGGCTGCGGCGAGCTGTTGAACGTCTGTGCCCGCCAGTGCTTGCGGCGCTAGTGCTGCCGGCGCTGCTGCTGCTGCTGCTGCTGCTGCTGCCACGGCCGGCTTTTTCTCCGGCGCAGGCTGGGGTGCTGCGGCCACGGCCGGCTTTTCCTCCGGCGCGGGCTTGGCTGCTGCCTCGACTTGTGGTGTTGGGGCTGCTTTGGCTTCCGGTGCTGCCTCGGCCTCTGGGGCGGGCGCAGCTTGCGCGACCTCGGCCGCGCCAGACGCGGCTTGCATTACGCCCATTTCCAGAACTGGGTGCTTGACTTCTTCGATCCATTCAACCAACTCGTCCACTGTGGTGACTTTGCGCTCGTCGGCGATGCGGTCGATCAGGTCGGGCATGCCCTCCCGCTCCGCCACTGCGGCCAGTTCGCTCGCCATGCTATCCTTGAGGAAGCTGGACATCCAGACGATGCGCTTGAAACCACCGTCGGCGGAGATGAACTTGGGGCTGGTCAGGTAGAACTTGCCGATGCCCATCACGCCGGGGGTCTGGATGCCGCCGCCGCACATACCGGCCAGGGTGGAGAATGTCATCCCGGCGGGGGTCATACTTGGGTCTTCGCGGCTGACGACCATCACTCCCTCTGCTTCGGGGATGTACATGACGATGCACTCGAAGCAACCGCAGGCGGTCATCGGGTTTTCCATAATCGAGTACATTGCGACTTCGGTGACGGTTCCCTGCGAGTTCTTGACGGCGGTCTTGTTGATCCCAGTCCAGTATCCCTTGACCGGGTCGATCAAATCTCCCTTGGGTACCGGCTGGTTGGGGCCGGTGGGGTTGATCTTGTTGGAGGCTTTGCAGTCCAGCCAGTTGTAGGCCCCGCACAGCCCCAATCGCTCCGGACTGACGATGCAGACGTGGGTGGGGGCGAACGATTGGCACAGCGTGCAGTCGTAGAATGTATCCACCGATTCGTCGGTCATGTCGGCCAGACGTTGGTTGCGGAACTCGTATGCCACGCGGGCTTTTTCCAGCCATTCGGCGTGCAGGTCGGGGTCGGTGATGATCTTGACCTGCACCTTGTCCACGATAGCGCCAAAATCGGCGTGGAAGCGGGCATAGAGGATCTCGCCAAAGTGCTGGAGGTTGAATCCCTTTTCGTAAGCCACTTTGCTGATCCGGATCCAGGCGATGTCACGCTGACCGATGTGCTGTATGCCGGATGCGCCGTTGACGAAATCGTGCACCTGCCGCTCCAGCACCGGTTCAAAGTCCTCCTGCATCTTGCGCCCGGCCACCTGGATGATGAACGCCATATCCATGGCGGAGCCGACCTCTTTATCGTCAATGCCGGGGCCGATGACCTCGATTTTGTGGTCTTCCACCTCTTCCATCGGTAGCATGTGCAGGTACTCGAAAGCGCGGCTCTTTTTGCCGCCGAACTCGATCCGCATGTCGGCCCGGCGCACCACCTCGCCCTCGAAGGCGGAGCCGTAGGGGACGGGAACCGGCACGTCGGTGATCTTGATCTTGACGCCGCGCACCTCGATGGCCTGCTGTACCATTTTGGCCGCTTTTTCGGCGTCGTTTTCGGCCTCGATCTCGTTCCAGGGCATCGAGATGACGTGTTCGTAGCGGGTGACGCCGGTGGGCAGAATCTCGGGGATGATGGTGTCGGCGATGGTGGGAAAGCCGTAGGAGATGGCTCCGGCAGCGGCGGCGTATTTCAGATCGTCCACCTCGCCCAGCGCCAGGACGAAAGCAAAGACGCGGAACTTGTTGTAGAGCATGATCTCGCGCCACTGGCCCGGCTTGAGTCCGCCAAAGGTCAGGGCGGAGCGGGTGGCAAATCCCAGCGCATAGATGGCGGAGATGGTGTCCCGCCCAAAGGGGATGATGTAGGTATCGTACCCCATTTCTACCCCTTCCTCCTGCAACTGGTCAATGATGGAACGCCCGTTGACGTTGCCGCTGAGGAAGATGAGGATGTTGCGCTGCTGTAGCTCGCGCACAATCGAGACGGCGGCCTCGTTGGAGCGGGCCGCGCCGACGATGGCGGCAAAGCCGGGCATACGTCCATCCACCAACTGGATGCCCCACGAGCGCAATTGGATGTCGTCAATTGGGCCGTTGAGGTGGCCGTCTCCTGACCAGCCCGGATAGTCGGTGCTGCCGGCCAGTTCCAGGCCCGGGTACGGTTCAGGCTGCTCGCCGAGGACGAAGCGGATACCCTCGATGGCTTCGGCGGCCAACAAGGTCGCCTGCCCGCTATCGAGCGTCTCACCCAGGTAGGGAACCCACAGATTATCCTCCGGTAGGGGGTGCAGGAGCCTCCTGGCGTGCGCCAGCGAAAACTCGAGGTCGCTCAGTTTTTCGACTTTGTGGTTCAGCATCCCGTATGTGACCGGTAAAAAGTAAGCCGTGTTGGGAAAACTCACGGGGGCGTCGCCCCCCTTTTCGGCGATGGCCTTTTTGAGCAGTGCTTCTGCCTCCGCTACCAGGCCGTTAGCGCCACGGATAGCTCTTGTAGCTATGTATTTTGACATAACTTTTTCACCTCTCTACTTTCCAGCAGTCCCGTAGACTGCTTCAATCCGCTCTTCTATCGGCAGCTCGAGCAGGTCTGGCATGCGAGCGTCACCGCTCTTGCCCCATTTGGAGGGGTCGTACTCCGGCAGGCCCAGCGCGGCCCGTTTCTTGTCAATGTGTGCCAGCGCCCGGCGGACGATTTCCTCGCGTTCTTCGATAAACTCGAGCCGGCCACCGACTTTTTTCTCCCAGCCATCGCTGATGAGACTCACGACCTCTGGGCTTCCAGAGACCGGGCCGTCGTTCCCGCCCATGATGACGTAGGCTCCGGAGGCCACGCAGTAGGTGGCGATGGAGATCGCTTTCTCACTCATCCACTCGGATGCCATGCCGACGGCGGGAATATCGGAGATGTCCTCGCCCAGGCCGCCCTCGGTCGCCATTTGCGAGAGGATGGTCAGGATGCGCGAGTTATCCACGCAGGAACCCATGTGGAGCACCGGCGGCATACCGACCGTCTCGCATATTTCGCGCAGGCCGGGGCCGGCCTTTTCCAGGGCTTTTTCCGGGGTCATATACCCCGCTTTGGCGGCAGCGATGGCTGCGCAACCGGTCTCGACGACCAGAACGTCGTTCTTGATGAACTCTTCTACCACGTAATTGTGGATGCTATCGTGGCTGACGCGGGCATTGTTGCAGCCGATGTTGGCGACCACGCCCCGAATACGCCCGGACATGATGGCGTCGTTGAGCGGGCGCAGGGAACTGCGATAAAAGCCGCCCAGGGCATAGTCGATGTACTCGTGGGAAAAGCCGGGGATCATGGTGTTGTATCCCTCTTGGGGGATGTTCGTCTCTCCCCGTTCGGGGTAGCGGTCAATTGCCCGGCGGACGATCTGTTTGGCGATCTCGAGTGCCTGGCGCTCGTCGAACTCGATGTGCGTGGCTCCCTTGATCTTGACTTTGGGCGACGTGGTGATCAGTTCGGTGTGGAATTCGTCCGCCACAGGGGCCAGCCCTTGCATGATGCACTGGATGTCCACCACCATCGCTTCGACCGCGCCGGTGAGGATCGCCAGTTCCTGCTGCAAAAAGTTGCCCGCCAGGGGGATTCCGCGCCTCATCAGCACTTCGTTGGCGGTGCAGCAGATACCGGCCAGGTTGATTCCTTTGGCTCCCTTGCTCTTGGCGTACTCGATCATCTCGGGATCCAGCGATGCCGCGATGATCATCTCGGAGAGCGTTGGCTCGTGGCCGTGGATGACGATGTTGACCTTGTCCTCGCTCAACACGCCCAGGTTGGCCTGGGTCATCACCGGGGCCGGCGTGCCAAAGAGGATGTCGGAAAAGTCGGTGCCGATCATCGATCCGCCCCAACCGTCGCCCAACGCGCAGCGCAATGCCTGATCCAGGATGTGTTCGGCGTCTTGATCGTTGCCTATGTGGGTGCGGTGCATCATTTCCACGACTTCGCGGTCTATGCTGCGCGGCTCGATGCCCTGTTCGTGCCATATCTGCTGCCGTTTGGCCGGTGCGCGTTTCAGGTTCTTGAGGGTGCCGTGAATTTTGCCAAACTCTTCCAGCGCGGCAACTGCCACGTCGTGCGCTATTTCGTCCGTGGCCCGTTTTTGCCCTTCCTCGTCCTCGGTTGGGACGTCCAGGTATCCGGCAATCTCGTACAGTTTGAAGACGTCGCCGACTCCATAATCGGGAGCGTTACCCTCCACTGCTTCCAGCAAGGTGTAGGCTTGCCCGCGCCCGTGGTCGGAGTGGGATGACGACCCGGCGGCCACCATACGGGCAAAGTTGCGGGCCGCTATGACATCCCTCGTCGCTCCGCACACTCCCCGGTCGGTCTTGCCGACCAGACGACAAGGCCCCATCGAACAGTTCTTGCAGCACAGGCCATCGGCGCCGATGGGGCAGGGCGTGATGTCGTTTGCCCGCGAGAAACATGTTCCAATGTCCAACTGGCAGGCCATTTCTATCATGGATATGGAGGCGGGATCGACGCTGGATTCCTCTGGTGTTCTCTTTTTCTTTGCCATATTTATATGCCTCCTAGTATTTGCGGAACTCGCCCGACATTTCCAAATCTACCATGTTGGTTTCGGTTATCCGCAGATTCATCCCCGCCCATTGAGGATCGCGCTGCACGTTACTGGATTGAACCAGTATAGGAACGCCACCCTCACCAACCGGGTATCCGGCATCACCCAATGCTTTCTCGATGTCGGCTTTCTTGGTCTTTTTGTTGTTGTACGTGACCAG
>CAYNVC010000010.1:13742-17937 GCA_964400615.1 uncultured Anaerolineales bacterium
CCGGTCTCTAAATCAATGTCAATCTTCATATAGGCCGGGTAGGTCGCCAGACCTGGCATGGTGCTCATCTTGCCGATCAGCGGGTAGATGAATCCCGCGCCGACGCTGGCCCGCACCTCGCGCACCGGGACGGTAAAGCCGGTCGGCACGCCCTTGAGCGTGGGGTCGTGGCTCAGGCTGAGGTGGGTCTTGGCCATGCAGATGGGCAGTTTGCCGAATCCGGCCTTTTCATAGTTGGCGATCTGTTCCTCGGCCAGCGGTTCGTAGGAGACGCCGTCCGCGCCGTAGATGGTCTTGGCGATGTGTTCGATCTTTTCCTTGATTGACCACTCTAGCGGGTAGAGGAATTTGAAATCGCTCGGCTTTTCGCAGGCCGCCACCACGGCCTCGGCCAGTTTGGCCGCGCCGTCACCGCCATCGGCCCAGTGGAACGTGACGACCGAGTCCTCCGCGCCCTGGGATAGGGCGTACTCGCGCACCATCTCTAACTCGGCTGTGGTGTCGGTGGTAAAGCCGTTGACCGCCACGACGACCGGGATGCCAAAGCGAATCGCGTTCTTGATGTGTGCGCCCAGGTTGCCCAATCCCTTTTCCAGCAGTTCCAGGTTCTCCTCGGTGTATGCCTTGTCCAGCGGAGCGCCGGGTGTGACTTTGGGGCCGCCGCCGTGCATCTTGAGGGCGCGTACCGTCGCCACCAGCACCACCGCGTTGGGGATGAGGCCCGAATAGCGGCACTTGATGTCAAAGAACTTTTCCATGCCGATGTCCGCGCCAAAGCCGGATTCTGTCACCACGTAATCGGCCAGCTTGAGCGCGATCTGGTCGGCGATGATGGAAGAGTTGCCGTGGGCGATGTTGGCGAACGGCCCGGCGTGGACGAAAGCGGGCTGTCCCTCCAACGTCTGCATCAGGTTGGGCATGAGCGCGTCCTTGAGCAGCACCGTCACCGCCCCGGCGACACCCAGCTCTTCCAGAGTGACCGGGTTTCCTTGCCGGTTCAGCGCAAACACCACCCGCCCGACCCGCTCCCGCATGTCTTTGAGGCTGGTCGCCAGGGCCAGGATCGCCATCAACTCGCTGGCGACGGTGATATCAACGCCGGTTGCCCGGGGAAAGATGGGGCTGGGGGAGCCGTCGCGCAGTGTGGCGTCGTTAAAGCCCACTTTGATCGAGCGCAGGCTGCGGTCGCACACGTCCACCACCCGGTTCCAGGTTATCTTGTCGGGGTCAATATCCAGCCGGCGCTCGATGCCGCGCCGCTTGAGCGCCTCGTCCGATTGGCGGCTCTCGTGGTACATGCGGGTATCAATCGCTGCGGCGACCAGGTTGTGGGCGACGCTGATGGCGTGGATGTCGCCGGTGAGGTGCAGGTTAAAGTCCTCCATCGGGATGATCTGGCTGTACCCGCCGCCGGCTGCGCCACCTTTGATGTTAAAGGTCGGCCCCATGCTGGGCTGGCGGATGCAGCACATCACGTTCTTGCCCAGTGCGCTGCCCATTGCCTGGGTCAGACCGACCGTCGTCGTCGTCTTGCCTTCACCCAGCGGGGTGGGGGTGATGGCGGTCACGTCTATGTACTTGCCCTGGGGTCTGTCTTGGAGCTTTTGGAGCACGTCCAGATGAATCTTGGCCTTGTACTTGCCGTATAGATCGACGTCGTCTTCGACCAGCCCAAGTTTTTCCATAATCTGCCGGATGGGGAGCATGTCGGCTGCTTGAGCAATGTCAATGTCACTGGGCACGGGCTTGATTCGCTTGACTGGCATTTGAAAATCCTCCTTGAAAATGTATGTGGGTTTGTTCAAAATGAGCAATGTGATGCTTGATATTCCAGTTATTTCTCTATTTGCTATCTGCGTGGGGCATCAGGCGGGATGCCAGTGGCAGGTAGGGTGCGATTTCGGTTTCCACCGTCTGGCGCATAAAATTGCCCGCCACTTGTATCAGCGGCTCGCCCAGAATGGGGTCCACCCGCATTGTCGAGAGGCAGGGATAGTGATGGTGGAACAACCCGGCCTGGATGGTGGCCTCGCGGATGTTTACTCCGACCAACTGGCGGGCGACGGAGCGGGCGTTTCCGCAGGCTGTGTCCCGTTTGACTCGAACCGCCGTTATTTTCTCTCCGTCGCACTCGATCTCTAGAGTCGGCCGGCCAAAGTGACGCGCGAATTCGGCGATCCAGGGATCATCGAACGCGACTTCTTGCTGGCGTACATTATAGCAGTTCTCGGTGAGAGAGCAAAATGGTTTGGGAAAGACGGCGGTCACGCCTATCGCCGTCATCCAGATGCGGAGTTGGCTGATCAGGCCGTCGGGGAGCCACGTGGTATTATCCACCGGGGCGATGAGCGCCCGTGCGCCGGTGCGCTCGACGATACCGGGCAAGAGTTGGGCCGCGCCGCCGCTCTCTCCCAGTGAGAGCATCAGGTCTGTGGGTGGGAGGTGCATTGGCAGGAAAGGCAGCGGATCGTCTATCACGAGGGGCAGGTTGGAAGGGGCACGCCAGGATTCCACCGTCCAACCACTGGGGGCGTACCGTTGGATGTTTTCCAGAATGCGCTGCCCATAATGGCCCTGGTATAAAACAAAAAGCCGCAGCGTTCTTGGGCTGCGGCCTTGCACCGGTTCTCGAATTGTCTCCAGCAGGTCCTCTACGCGGCGGCCTTGCTTGCTTTGCTGGTAATAGGTGTGAATGCGGTTATCTTCCAGGGTCAGGCTGATGACTTTGGCCTCTGGGATGGATTCCAGCACCTGGGCCACCAGGCGACTTTGTTCCTTGCCTTGAGTCTCGACGATTACCACGTCGGGCGCAGTTGCCTGCACCTGGGCGAACTTGTCTGGCGCAGCGACTCCAACTACTTTTATGCCAGGCTGACCGGAGAGCAGGCTTTGGACGCCCTCGGCAAAAAGTGGTCGGCTGGCGAGAATGAATACGCGGGAGATGTTCATAGTTTGGCAACTGACCGTTGGTCAGCAACGAGCAAATTATACCTCTGTTGCCCCGGCTTGTCTATAGCTATGATGGGCTATACGGGGCGGCGGTATAGTTCTAGTGGGCTAATCGTTGGCGCGGGAATGTTGCTGCTTGCCGATTCGCCATCCCGCAGGTCAAATGGTCAACCTGCGGGGTGCTTGCTGCGCTCTACTGGGTGAGCGTGACCTTGCTCAGCCCGCGCGGTGACTCGGTGCTGTATCCTTTGGCGCGGGTCAGGTGGTAGCAAAACAACTGGGCCGGTATGATGCTCACCAGGGGACTGAGCCACTCCGGTATGTCGCGCGGCAGGCGCAGGGGTGTGTGGGCTGTCGCCAGCACGTCCTCCTCGTTCGAGATGACCAGCAACTCGGCTCGTTGTTTTTCTGAAAGACGCCGCAGCAGGGCCAGCATGTCGTCGTGGACTGCGCCCGCCGGTGCGACCGCCAACACGGGGAATCCCTGCCCGACGATGGCGATGGGGCCGTGTTGAAAATCGGCCGAGGAATACGGCTCGGCGACCATATAAGTCAGTTCTTTGAGCTTGAGTGCCCACTCGAACGCGGTGGCATAGTTGTAGCCGCGCCCCAGCACCACGCACCGCTCCATGTAGCGGTATCTCTCGGCCACTCGTTCTATGGTCTCGTCCAGCGCCAGTGCCTGCTGCGCCAGCTCTGGTACGCGGTGCAGTTGCTCCGTCCGTTCCTCGTCCTGGCCCAGGGCCACGGAGAGCATGGCGATAGCCATCAGTTGGGCGGTGTACGTTTTGGTGGCGGCCACTGCCCGTTCCGCGCCGGCGCAGATATCAATGACGAATTCGGCCGCCTGGGCCAGTGGTGATGTGGCGTCGTTGGTGATAGCCAGGGTCGGTGCGCCCTGGCGACGGCCTGCGGCCACCACGCCGACGATGTCAGGCGACTGGCCGGATTGAGAGATGCCCACGACCAGGGCCTGCTTCAGCGCGGGCGGGCGGTCATAGAGGCTAAAGAGCGAGGGGGCGGCCAGCGCCATCGGCAGCCGGTTGAGAGCGCCCCACAGGTATTTGGCGTACAATCCGGCGTGGTCGGATGTGCCACGGGCGGCCAGAAAGACGTAATCCACGTCCCGCTGGCCGAGGGCGGCGGCGATGCGCTCGACCTGTTCCATTTGTGTATCTAACAAGCGGCGTAATGTCTCGGGTTGTTCGGATATTTCTTCCTTCAGTCCCATTCTGTGATCTCCTGG
>CAYNVC010000011.1:0-16832 GCA_964400615.1 uncultured Anaerolineales bacterium
GACTCGCGCAGACCTGCCGGGGCCATCTGCGTTTTTCTGCGTTGGTCTGCGTCCCCGGACATGGAAACCAAACTGCCTTCTGAAACCAGGACGCAGATTCACGCCGACTCGCGCAGACCTGCCGGGGCCATCTGCGTTTTTCTGCGTTGGTCTGCGTCCCTGGCCGGGAAAAGCCAAATTGTCAGCCTTCTGAAACAACGAGGCCCGCCCCCATAGAAGCGAGCCTCATCTCCTCCCCCCTCCCTACTCCCTACTCCCCACCCTACTTTTCCTTCTCCTGTTGGTGCGCCTCGACGATTTTTTCCGCCAGGTGCGCCGGCACAGGCTCGTAATGATCCACCTCCATCGAAAACAGCCCCCGCCCCTGGGTCAGGCTGCGCAGGTCGGTGGCGTACCGTTGCATCTCTGCCAGCGGCGCCAGCGCCGTGATGATGGTCTTGCCCGCCTTTTGATCCATCCCCTGAACCTGAGCGCGTTTCGTGTTCAGGTCGCCCATAATATCGCCGGTGTATTCCTCCGGGATGGTGATCGTCACCCGGTGAATCGGCTCCAGCAGCACCGGGCCGGCCTGCCGCATCACTTTTTTGAACACCTCCCGCCCGGCGATCTGGAAAGCGATGTCTTTCGAGTCCACCGGGTGCTCCTTGCCATCGTAGACGACCGCCTTGACATCAACCACCGGGTATCCGGCGATCACCCCCTGCCCCATCACCTGCTTGACCCCCTTGTGGATGGAACTCTCGAACGAGCGCGAGATTGCCCCACCAAAGACTTCCCACTCGTACTCGAAACCGGTATCACGGGGAAGCGGCTCTAACCGCATGTGCACCTCGGCGAACTGGCCCGCGCCGCCGGTCTGCTTCTTGTGCCTGTACTGGTCAGCATAAGTCTTGGTGATCGTCTCCCGGTACGGCACCCTGGGAGTCGCCGTCTCGACCTGGACGTCGAACCGGTTCGCCATACGGCGCACGGCGATGTCCACGTGGGCCTCGCCCATACCTTCCAAGATCGTCTGCCGCGTGCTGCCCTCCTGGTGCCAGTGCAGAGTGGGATCCTCCTCACAAATGCGGGTCAGTGTCGGCCCCAGCTTGGCCTGGTCGGCCTTGCTCGTGGGACTGACTGCCACGGCAAAGACGGGGGGGGGAAAAGCCGGGCCGGACAAGCTCACGGGGTGTCCCTTGTCGCACAGCGTGTCGCCGGTGAGCGTGTGGGTCAGTTTAGCCACCGCGCCGATGTCGCCGGGGTGCAATTGGGCCACCGGCATCTGCTCCTTGCCGCGCATCACATAGACCTGGCCCATCCGTTCGTCTTCCTCGGCCCGGCTGTTGTAGAGGCGACTATCCGATTTTAGCAGCCCGCCGTAGACGCGGAAATAAGTCAACTTGCCGACAAAGGGGTCAGCCGTCGTCTTAAAGACCAGCGCCGTCAAGGGAGCGAGTTCATCAGGCTCGATCTGTTCCTCGCCCGCCGGGGTCTGTGCCGTCACCGGGCCTCGGTCTGCCGGAGAAGGGCCGTAAGCGACCAATGCATCCAGCAGCGCCCGTGCGCCCAATCCGGCTGTCGCCGCCGTCACCAGAACGGGGACCGCCGTCCCGGCGAGAATGGTGTCACGCAGACCTTGCTTGATCTCGTCGGCGGTCAACTCCTCCCCTTCCAGATACTTCATAATGAGTTCGTCGTCCGCCTCGGCGGCAGCTTCGATCAATTGGACGCGGGCCTCTTCCGCCTGATCGGCCATGTCGGCTGGGATGTCCGTGCGCTCCCCTTGGGGGCCTGTGATCGCCTGCATCTTGACCAGGTCTATCACACCGGAGAAATTTCCCTCTGCGCCGATGGGGAGTTGAATGGGGAAAAAGTTTTTCCCAAACGTCTCCCGCAAGACCCCCAACGTGCGCTCCAGGTTGGCGTTCTCGCGGTTCATTTTGTTGATTATCACCATCCGGGGCAAATTTTGCTCGTCCGCAAAGTGCCAGACCAATTCCGTCCCCACTTCGACGCCGGAAACGGCGTCCACCAGAATCAACGCCAGGTCGGCCACGCGGACAGCGCTCTTGACCTCGCCGACGAAATCGGTGTAGCCGGGAGTATCCAGCAGATTGATCTTGCAATCGTTCCACTCGACGGGGACAGTTGCCAGACTGAGCGAGATGTGGCGGCGAATTTCCTCCTCGTCGAAATCGGCGATGGTTGTGCCGGCCTCGACCTGGCCCATCCGGTTGATCGCGCCGCTGGCAAAAGCGAGCGATTCGGCCAGCGACGTTTTACCCGCGCTCCCGTGGCCGAGCAGGACGACGTTACGCAGTTGTTCGGTGTGGTATTCTTTCATAGAGATTACGACCCCCTTGATCAGCAGTCATCTGGTTATAGATATTTTTGGTACTGCCGTATTCTAAATGAGAAAGGCATAACTGTCAATCATTGCCCGCATGTGGCCCAGCGGGAACGCGGCCATCCTGCCCGCATGTGGCCCGGCGGAACGCAATCGTCCCCGCACGCATGCGGGCAGGATGCCCGCGATCCGAACCGCGATCCCAGCGCGGGTGTCCCTGCACGCTTTTCACGCGCACAGATCCAGGTTGCCTTAGATGACGAAACGTAGTATAATCTGCGGACGCCGCCCCACTGGGGCCAAAAAAACAGCTTGTGAGGACTCATGAACCTGATCGAATCTATCGAACGTCAAATAGAACCCAATACCAACATTCCCAGGTTGAATCCAGGCGACATCGTCAAGGTACACGTGCGCATCGTCGAGGGCGAGCGCGAACGGGTGCAGGCTTTTCAGGGCACAGTCATCGGCATGCACGGGAACGGAGCAAGCTCTAGCTTTACCGTGCGGCGCATCGCCTCCCACGGCATCGGTGTGGAACGCACCTTTCTGCTCCACTCGCCGCGCGTCGAAAAAGTAGAGATTTCGAGACGGGCGCGGGTGCGCCGTGCCAAACTCTATTACCTGCGTGGGTTGCGCGGCAAACAGGCTCGCCTGAAAGAAAGACGAGTTTAACCGCCTTCCCTGTCGTCACCCGGTTCGGGCGTAGGGTACATACACCTACGCCTCTTTTTGCGTACCCGTACAGATTAGGAGATTTGCAAATGCTCCCGCCCATCATCGGCGTCACCGGCCACGTGGACCAATCGGCCAGCCTACCCAACCTATCCCTCTTTGCCGTCGGCCAGTCCTACGCCCGGGCTGTGGAGCTGGCGGGAGGCACTCCGTTGGTTCTGCCCCCGCACCTGGAGGGGGACGCGCTGCGTGCCGCGTTCGAGCGCCTCGACGGCTTGCTCTTGTCGGGCGGTGGCGACGTCAACCCGGCGTTGTACGACGCGCAGGACAGCGGGCTGGTGTGGCGCGTGGACGAGCAGCGCGACCGGGCGGAGATAGCGCTGGCGCGGTGGGCGCTGGCAGAGGATCTCCCCCTGCTGGCGATTTGCCGGGGCGCTCAAGTGCTCAACGTCGCAGCCGGGGGAACGCTGATTCAGGACATCCCCACCCAGGTTCCCGATGCACTCACCCATAGCGTCCCCATCGCCAGCCGTCCCAGGTCAGCGGTCGCCCACAACGTCGCCGTGGCCTCGGATAGCAGACTGGCGGAACTGGTGGGAGCGGGCGAGTTGGGCGTGAACAGCTCCCATCATCAGGCGGTCGAGACCCTCGGCGCGGGGCTGGTGATCACGGCCCGCGCCCCCGATGGCGTCGTCGAGGGAGTAGAATCCCCCACACACACCTTTTGCCTCGGCGTACAATGGCACCCAGAGGCGATGGTCGAGAGCAGCCCCGTGATGCGCCGTCTCTTTGAGGGATTGATCGAGGCGGCTCAGGCTGGTTAGGATGCCACCCGCACGTTACCTGATCGCCATCTCTTTGCTGTTGGGCCTGGTAGCCTGTGAACCGCTCATGCCGGCGACGCCCACATCTCCTTCCGCCCTCCCAACCGCAACGCCCTGCCCAACATCCACCCACAGCGCCAGCCCGGCCAGCACCCCCTCCCCAACGCCAAACTCCCCCCTGCCCACTCCTGTCGCCGCTCCCCCCGGCAACGGTGACGACCTGCTTGCCCTGCTGGCCGATCCCCCCCTGCGCCCATTCGACTATACCATCGTCAACCCGGAGCCGCCCCGGCTGGTTCCCAACGCCACCCGCGCCTTTTGGATCCACGACCGGAGCGGAGGAGAGCGGGAGGTGGGGGCCAGGTTGCGCGTGCAGACCGCACACGTCTCTATGTGGGTCGAGGATGGAGTGTGGCACGACGTCCGCGAACTGGAACGGGGAGCGACATTTTTCGAGACCCAAATCTACTCCACCACTCGTTCCGCCTTTGGCTCCGAGTGGACGCCGGGGGTGGACAACGACCCGCACATCCACGTTCTCTACGCCGCCAACCTGGGGGACGACGTGTTGGGCTACACCTCTTGCCGGGACGAGTTCCCCCGTGGCCTGTATCCCCATTCCAACCAGGCGGAGATGATCACCCTCAGCGCCGCCAGAGTCCAGGTGAACAGCCCCGCTTATTATGGCCTGCTGGCACGCCAGTTCCAGCGCCTCGTCCAATGGTATCAGGACCGCAACGAAGAGCGATGGGTGAAGGAGGGGCTGGCGGAGCTATCCGTCCGTTTGAACGACCTGGATACGGGCACAGCGGAAAGGGCCTATCTGGAACATCCGGATACGTCGCTCGTTACCTGGGGTGAAAAAATAGACGCCCCCCACCGTGGGGCCGCTTCTCTCTTTGCCACCTACTTTCACGAGCGCTTTGGCGACGCGGGAACGCGGGCACTGGCAGCCCAACCGTTGGACGGAATCGCGGGGTTCGAGGCCACTCTGGCAGACCTGGGGCAGGACATGGCTTTCGAGGACATCTTTGCCGGGTGGCTGGCGGCCAACTATGTGCCCGGTGCGGAGGATAACGGCTACGCCACGCTCGACCTGGAACGTCCCGCGCCCGCCGCCATCTACGAGCGCTATCCGGCCACGATGGAATCGTCCGTCCAACAATTCGGCGCGGATTACATCCTGTTACACGGCGACGCCGATCTGCGGCTCCGTTTCACCGGAACCCCGACGGCCTCGTTGCTGGGCGTGTCGCCGCACAGCGGGCATTACTTTTGGTGGTCGGGCCGCGCCGACGAATCGCTGACCACGCTCACCCGCGCCTTTGATCTCTCCGGGGTCGAGCGGGCGACGTTGACCTACTGGACTTGGTACGACCTCGAACCGGGCTACGATTACGTCACGCTCCAGGTCAGCGCCGACGGGGGGGAGCAGTGGCAGCCACTTCCCACCCCCTCCGGCAGCGACGCCGACCCTCACGGGAACAGTCCGGGCTGGAGCTATACGGGGGCCAGCACTGGCTGGGTGCATGAGGAGGTGGACTTGACCCCATGGGCCGGGGGCCAGGTGTGGGTGCGGTTCGCCTATCTGACCGACGAGGCGACAACGGGAACCGGCTTTCTGCTGGACGATGTCGCCATCCCCGAAATCGGCTACACCGCCGACGCCGAGTCGAGTGATGGGGGATGGGAGGGGGCGGGATTCGCCCGCACCACCGATACCATAGCACAGCGTTACCTGGCGCTGCTGATCGGGTTGGGCGACCCCATCACGGTAGAGCAACTGCCACTCGAAGGGTGGACGGCAGAGTGGACTGTGCCATTGGGCAGCGCGGACTGGCGTGAAGCGGTGCTCGTGCTCTCCGGGCTGGCTCCTCTCACCGCCACCCCGGCGCGTTACGAACTTGGGATTGATCCCCTCTAATCAGAAACCGGATTTTTCGGGAAAAACCGGTTTCTGCACGCTTATTCTTTGGGTGCAGGCTTGATCGTGACCGCGTTGTTGTGCTTGAAAGCCTCCAACTGAGCTTCCAGTTCGGCCCGGCGGGCGGCGGCGGCCCTTCTCCCTTCCTCGAGCAAACGCTGGGCGCGGGTGCGCACCTGCTCCTGCAACTCTGTTCCCGAATAGGGAGCAAGCAACATCGCGGCTGCCGCTCCCACCACTGCTCCGGCACACAACCCGGCCAGGAAATTGAACGCTTTTCGCATCTCTGCCTCCTCAACAATTCGACTCGTAGATATTATACACGACGTTGCGCGAGTGGCAAACCTGGCATCGTGCGGAACGCGACAATCAGTCCGAGGGAACGACCAGGGCGGCTATCGGGGCGGGGATGTCTTCCGATTGCAGATAGGCACGCACCTGCTCGCGTGTCTCTTCAAACTTGCGGATCAGTTCCTTGTCGGAACCCTTGAACCCGGACACGGAGCGCCGGGCGCACGTGCAGCAACCCAGCGAAGCGCGGTAACTGTCCAGATCGCAGGTGAGGCAGCTTCCCAACCTGATCATCATCAATGAAAAGGCCAGCACGTCCTCGTGGCCGTCGGGGAGCGCAGCGACGCGCTCGACCAGTGTCTTCCACGTATCCTTGCGCAGGTCGCGCAGTTGCGGGATGCAACGGGATGGAAAGAGAATTTCACTATCAGGGTACATTATTCCACAGTTCCTTATCGAGGATTTTGGTGTATTCGAACGTTGTAATGATAACACAAAAGCCATCCGATTTCAAGGGTTTCGTCGCTCCAAAATTGCTGTCACCAGGCAAGAACTTGGCGAATTATCCTCATTTAACAGATGACGGTTGACTTTATTCGGAAAGCGTGGTACACTAGCCCCAGATCGAGACGTTGCTGTAAATGGACACAGGAACGTCGGACGTGGAGGAATCGTGTTCGAAAATATCGTCTATTTGGACAACGCTGCGGCGACGCGGTTGGACGAACGTGTTCTGGAAGAGATGAAACCATTTCTCTTTGATTTTTACGCCGTCGCCACGTCGCAGTTTGGCTACTCGCTCGGCATTGACGCCCGGGACGCGCTGGACGACGCGCGGGGGCGAATTGCCAGCACCATAGGGGCCAGCGGCGAAGAGTTTGTCTTTACCTCCGGCAGCACCGAATCGAGCAATATGGCTATCAAAGGGGTAGCTATGGCACTGGCGGAGAAGGGCCGTCACATCATCACCACCCGCATCGAGGATTTCCCCGTCCTGCACAGCGCTCGCTCGCTGGAAAAGCAGGGGTTTCGGGTGACTTTTCTCGACGTTGATGGAGATGGACGGGTGAACCCGGAGCAACTGCGCGAGGCTATTGCGCCGGACACGATCCTGGTATCAATCCAGGCGGCCAACCAGGAAATTGGCACCCTGCAAGACCTGCAAGCCATCGGCGCGATCACCCGCGAAAAGGGAATCCTGTTTCACACCGACGCCACCCATTCCTTTCCCCGCGTCCCGTTGGACGTGCGGGAGGTCGAGGTGGATTTGGCGACGGTATCCGCCCACACGATCCACGGCCCCAAGGGGATCGGTGGGCTGTACGTGCGCGCGGGAACCCCCCTCCACAAATGGATGGATGGCGGCTTTCAGGAATTTGGCATGCGGCCCGGAGTGGAAAATATCCCCGGCGCGGTCGGGTTCGCCAAAGCGGTAGAGCTGATCACCCCGGATGAGACGGCTCACCTCCAGGCCATGCGCGACCGGTTGATCGAACGATTGCTCGAGATCCCTCACACCCGTCTCAACGGACACCCCACGTACCGGCTGCCGCACAATGCCAACGTCTCATTCCGCTTCGTCGAAGGGGAGTCGCTGTTGTTGCACCTGGATATGCGCGGGTTCGCCGTCAGCACCGGTTCCGCCTGTTTTAGCCGTTCGCTGGAAGCCAGCCACGTCATGTTGGGCATCGGTGGCAACCACGAACGTGCGCACGGTTCGGTTCGTTTCACCCTGGGGCGCTTTAACCGGGAAGAGGACGTGGACGCGGTGGTGGAGGCGCTCGCCGAGGTGGTGCAAGAACTGCGCCGCATCAGTCCTTTGGGAAAGGGAGAGTAGGCAAATTTACGGAATTATCTCCCTACTCGCCATAACCGTGAACTCACCCATTCGTAAATTCTCCATTGTACACTCTTGGAGGTCACAATATGCCATTACCGTACAGTGAAATCGTGATGGAACATTTTCGTCACCCGCACAACGTGGGGCAGATAGATGACGCCGACGCCAAAGCGGTGGAGGGTAGCCCCGCCTGCGGTGATATGGTAGCCATTTATCTCAAAGTGGACGAGCAAGACCAGCGCATCACCGATATAAAATTCGAGTCCTATGGCTGCGCCTCGAACATCGCCACCGGCTCGATCATCACCGATATGGCCAGGGGCAAGACGTTGGAAGAGGCCAAACAGATCAGTTGGAAGGAGGCGGCCGACGAATTGGGCGGCCTGCCGCCGATCAAAACCCATTGCTCGGTGCTGGCGGTGGACGGGCTGCGGGCGGCCATCCAGAACTATGAGGAACGCCACGGCCTGGTCAAAGAGCACGTGCCTACGACGGTCGAGGTGGTGCGCAAGCGATTAAAGAGGGTGATGAATCCGATGGCCGGGCTTGATCTCGTGCGCACCAAACTGGTTCAGGATATCGAGGTTGACGAGGGCAACGTTCGGGTAGTGATCAAACTGCCGGATGATCACCAGTTCGCCGCCAACATTCGGGAGGAGATTTTGGAAAAAATCGAGCCTCTGTGGGACGTGGAGCAGGTGAGCGTCGAGTTTGCGGGGTGAGGTGAAGGGACATGTCAGAGATCAAAGTGGATACGCGGGAATCCAGGTGCCCGGTGGCCGAGGCCAACATAGTGGTTGATTGCCGGGGAGAGAACTGTCCCGTGCCGTTGGTCGAGACACGCAAAGCATTGCGCAAAGCCGCCCCCGGCGACGTGGTCCAGGTCATCGGCACACACCCGGCCTCTAAAAAAGAAATCCCGATGGCAGCCCAGGCGTTGGGGTTAGAGTTGTTGAGCGTCGAGGGAACGGATACCGACTGGGTGATTTGTATCAAGAGATAAGTGCAGATCGTTCAATCCGAGTCCGGCCGGGCCCAGAGTTTGGAACTGCCCACTCGTAATCGAACAACTTTGCCATAGCCGTGGTTTTCGGTCGCTCCGAGTTGAGGCGATTGAGAACCACGGTCTGCGTTATCCGGAACGCACCCCGGAACGCGGCCATCTTGGCCGCATGCGGGCAGGATGCCCGCGATCCGCAAGGCCATCTCTGGCCGCATGCGGGCGGGGACGCCCGCGAGCCATAGGCGGGGCTATTTCTTGGGGGTTGTTGCGTGGGACGCTGCGCCGGCCGGGGCAGGGGACGCGGTTGCCGGCGCGGTGGCGGCAACAAAACTGACGTCGTCCAGGAAAAAGTTGCTGTTCAGAGACGAATCGGTCTCGGCGACAAAGCGCAGTTCCACGCTCTGCCCGCGCCAACCGGTGACGTCAATCTGGCCGAGCGTCCAGTTACCTGTGTTGTTGGATTTACAGAGGTCGTAGGTCTCGAGGGTGTCCGAACCGAACCGGACGTAGGCGTAGTCGTACCCACAGGCGTCTTCCGAGCCGATCAGATACCAATAGTTGAGCGTCGTAGCGCCGGCGGGGACTGTCACCATCTGGGAGAGGATCGCCGTCTCATAGTCGTCGCCACCCAACCAGGCGGCCCAGCTTCCCCCATGGGGAGAGATGGATAGGCTGGATTCGTTCATGATGAGGTCCCACCCCCGCGCCGAATATTCTTCCCACGAACCATCCTGTCCGTTTTCAAAATCGCCATTGTCCAGCAAGGGATTACTCTCGAAGCGGTACGCCACGAGCGGCAGGTAGGCCCAGGAAGAGGCGACGAAGGGGGTCTCTGGGGTATAGACGATGTAATTTGCCGCGTATCCCACGTTGGATGTGCCGTAGCGAATGCGCATGTATCCCTCTTCACCCCACCCGCTGCCCCAGGAGTTGCGCAGGGTCCACGTTTGCTCGGCGTCGTTCCAGCCCACCAGGACAATGGCGTGGTTGATGTCGTTGCAGGAGGTTCCAGGGGCAAAGACGCCGCCGCTATAATGCTGGAACGCAGAATCCACGCAGACCGCCGCCGCCACCGGGCCGTGATCGTATATGGCTTGCTTGATCGCTCCCACGCTGGGGATGCTGCTATCGTTTCCCACGTATTGCCAGGAGGTAATTTTGTGGGGATGGTCGTATGGCCCCGCGCAAGAGACGTCCGCCGCTTTGTAGGGGAACGACGTTTCGAGCACCGCTCCGGCCTCGGGTTCGCCCGACGGCTTGACGTTCCAGTGGTAATCGTGCGCGAACCAACCGCCACCACAACCCCAACCAACGTTGTTACAAGAGATCAGGTACTGCTCCGCCAGATCGGTCGTCTTGCCGTCCGCCTGGAGCAACGCTTCGAACGGCCCCACGGTGGCAAAGGCCCAGCAGCTTCCGCAGTTGCCTTGATCTTTGACGCTGGTGCAGCCGCCGTGCGTAGCGCACCAGTCGTAGGAGCTGGGGAGGGCCTGGGGGGAGGCGACCTGGCGAGGCGGGGCAAACTGCTCTGCCGCTCGAATCCCGAAAATGTCGGCCGGCGGCGTCTGGGGCAACGGCGCACTGACCAACGCACACGCCTCTGCCAGGTCGCCCCCGGCCCGGTCGAGTGAGACGAGCACGGCGGGGGCCGTCTCTTTCTCCCAGGGGCGGCGATAGAGCAGCCGCAGGCCAACCGGCCCGGTGCGGGCAGCGCGGAGCAAAATAACCTGTTTGGCAGGAACGCCCAACCCCAGCGCGGTCTGGCGTGTCTCCAGGCCGTTCACCTGGACGAGGTCACTATCCGGCGCTACCTCCCAGGCGTACCCGGTCGAAAGGTTGGCGGTCAGGGCGAGGGTCATCACCTGCCCGGCGCGGACATTCCCCCGCAGAGAAATAGCAACGGGGCCGGCGAATTGGTTTATTCGCTGGCCCGCGCTCAACGCCATCTCGACTATCTCGCTCGCCTCGTCCCCGGTCAGGGAAAAAGTGCGTCCTGCGCCGCTCCCTGGGGACAGGTTATAATCGAGCGCGTACCCCGCAAAGAGCGCCGTTGCCCTGGCTTGGGCCGATGGCGCGATGTGCGCCTCGCCTTCCCACGTCCCATCCGGGTGGACGGTGGCCGCGAGCACGAGTTGCGCCGGGGTAGCGTGGGACTGCGATCGAGCCGCCCCTCGTGCGCTGGTCAAATAGACGCCCAGCAGCAGCGACAGCAATATCAGCCAGGCGGCAAGTGTCTTGCTGCATAATCGGCACATTTGTTTTCTCATAACAACAGGATACAACAAATAAAGGGGGATGGCAATAGGAAATTCTGACTATCCAATTTGCAGCCCCAACCCCTTCTCCATCGCCCGGTGGTAGGCCAGCAGGGCGATGGCCGTATCCTGCACACCGACCCCGGTCAGATCGCAGATCGTGATCTCGTCCGCGCTGCTGCGGCCGGCCACGCGGCCCGATATCAGGTCGCCCAATTCGAGGACGGCGTCTTTTTCAGAGATGATGCCTTCCTCCAACCCGTGGTGCAGCTCCCCCAGGCGAAAGCACTGCGATCTACGGTCGCAGGCGATAATATCGGCGCGTCCCAGTGCAGCGGTCTCGAGCTCTTGCTTTCCCTCTGCGTCGGCCCCCATCGCCGTGATGTGCAGACCGGGGTGCAGCCACTCGGCTCTGAGGTATGGCTCCCGCGCCGGCGTGCAGGTGACGACGACGTCGCTCTCGCGGACGACTGTCTCGGCATCCCGCGCCGCGACGACCTCGACGCCGAGCCGGGGGGCCATCTCGTCAACGTACCGCTCGACCTGTTCGGGGACAATTCCATAGGCCAGCAGCCGCCGCAAGTCGCGCACCTGCTTCAAACCCAGCATCTGGTAACGCGCCTGCATACCGGAGCCGATCACGCCCGCCGTCTCTATCTCTGTGCGGGCCAGGTGACGGGCCGCCAGCGCTCCCGCCGCTCCCGTGCGCACGTCGGTCAGATAGCCATTGTCCAGCAGCAGCGCCTGGGGGACGCCGGTTCTGGCGTCAATGACCACCATCATCCCGCTGCCGGTTGGCAGCCCCAGGCGATAGTTTTCCACAAAGCCGGAGGCGATCTTGATGGCAAAGCTATCCAGGCCGTGGATGTAGGCGGTCTTGACGTCCACCTCCCCGGCGTGCTCCGGAATGTCCACGCGCAAAATGGGCGGCAGCGTGGCTTGGCCGGCGGACAGGTGGACGAATCCCTCTGCTACGGCCTGGATTGCCTCCTGGTCGAGCGTCACGCATTCTCGAATCTCGGCCTCGGTCAAGATAGTGATATTCATCTATCTCTCCTCGTAAAGGTTGGCAATTTCGAGCAGCAGCGCCAGCTCCACGTTGCTGCCGCTGACGACGATGACGACATTCCGGCCCAGGCGTTCCACCCGGTTTTGCAGCAGCGCGGCGATGCCCACGGCCCCGCCCCCCTCGACGACGAGGTGATGTTCGACCAGGGCGAACGCCATCCCGTCCGCGATCTCTTGCTCCGAAACGAGCACGGTGTCGTCAACGTACTTTTGGATCAGGCCAAACGTGTACCGGTTGTCACCCAGTCCACCCGCCAGGGCGTCGGCTATGGTCGGCTGCTCCACCACGTCCACCACCTTCCCGGCCCGCAGGCTCTCGACCATAGCCGGCCCGCGCTCCATCGAGACGCCGATGGTGCGGATCCCGGTGTGCGCGTGCTTGAGCGCCAGGGCGATCCCACCCATCAACCCCCCGCCCGAAAGGGGGACGAGCACCGTATCAACCTCCGGTAGCTCCTCCAACAGTTCCAGCCCAATCGTGCCCTGCCCGGCGATGACGAGTGGGTCGTCGAAGGGGTGAATCATCACCAGCCCGCGCTCTTTTTGCAGGCGCAGGGCGTACCCGGTGGCCTCGTCGTAGGTCTCGCCGTGGACGACCACCTCGCCGCCCAGTTGCCGGATCGCCTCTCGTTTGACCTGGGGGACAGCTTCCGAGAGCAGCACCACCGCCCGTATCCCCAGCCGGCGGGCGACGTAGGAGACAGCCCGCCCGTGGTTGCCACTAGAGACCGTGATCACGCCCCGTTCCCGTTCGGCGGGGGTGAGGTGCAGCATTTTGTTGGCGGCCCCCCGAATCTTGAACGAGCCGGTCTCCTGGACGCATTCGAGTTTGAGGTAGACGGCGCTGCCGGTGCGCTCACTCAGCCAGGGGGAGTAGAGCAGCGGCGTCCGCCTGGCGATGGGGGCGATCTTTTGCCTGGCCCGGTAAACGTCTTGCAGGTTCATTCGAGTTCCTTCCAGTCAGCGCCCTTGCTCAGGGCCTCTCGCGCCTGCTCGCCGTTCTCTCCCAACCGGGCGACGAAATCGAGCGCCAGCGTTTGCCCATAGGAGCCGCCCATCAGATCGGGCAGACGGAGCGAGACGACCATCTCCCCGCCGCCGATCTCGATCACCGCCGGGTGCACTCGCCGCTGGCCGGTGTGCGCCCGGCAGGCATAGACTCCCGCTGCGGGCACCAACCGTCCCGGCGGGAGGGAGAGGCCGACCGAGGAGACGCCCTCCCCACCCACCTCCCCGCCAGCGGGGACGATAGCGCCGCTGAGCCGATACGGGCGGCCCAGGCAACCGGTCGCCTGGGGAATGTCTCCGGCCTGGAGCGCGGCCCGCACGCGGCTGCTGCTGACCGGTTTCCCATCCCACACCAGCGGCGCGACGATGTGCACGCTGAACCCACGTTCCGCTCCCAGGCGGCGCAGGAACGGCACGTCCCCCTCGCAGCGGTAGCCAAAGGCGAAATCCGGCCCGCCCCACAGCTCGGCCAGGCGCAGGTGATGGATCAGCGTGGTGACGTAATCGGTGGCCGGGGTGCGGGCCGTCTCCGGTGTAAAGGGGAGCGCAGCCAGCAAATCCAGCCCCAGCGGGGCCAGCAGTTTGGCCCGCTCCTCCATCGTCGTCAGGAGCGGGGGCGGGGTACGCCCCAGGGCGGCCGCCGGATGGGGGTCGAAAGCGACGACGACGGCGCTCTTGCCTGCCGCGTGGGCCGCCTCCGCCATGCCGCCGATGAGTTGGCGGTGTCCCCGGTGCACCCCGTCAAAGACGCCGATGGTGACGTAGGAACGCGAGTCCAGGTTAGCCTGGGTCAGGTCGTGGATGATGCGCATAGTTTTATTTGAACACCTTGTGTGGCCGCCAGACACCCGCAGCCGGATCGTAGGTCGCCAGCGCCACAAAGTCGCCATCCGGGCCGTAGACGCGGGCCAGCCCCTCCCCCGGCAGGTCGTCCCCCGCCACCGGCTGCCCGGAGCAAATCCGCCGCGCCTCGTCCGCACCCAGGCGCAACGCGGGGAAGCGGGAGAGCGCAGCGTCCAGCGGGTGGAGCAGGGCGGGCCAGCGCTGTGCGGCGGCGGCCTGGGTGAACTGCTCCAGTGTGACCGCGTCTTCCAGCCGGAAGCGACCGCTCGCCAGCCGGGTCAGGGCTGCCAGGTGTGCCCCGCAGCCAAGCGCCTGTCCCAGGTCGTGGGCCAGCGAGCGGACGTAGGTGCCCCGCGAGCAGGTCAATTCCAGGGTGCATTCCGGCGGCTGCCAGGCGGTCAACTCCAGGCGATAGATTTCCACCGGGCGCGGTTTGCGCTCCACCTCGATCCCCTGCCGGGCCAGCCGGTGGAGCGATTTCCCCTCGTGCTTGAGCGCCGAGTACATCGGCGGAACCTGCTCGATTGCGCCCCGGAACCGGGCCAGTGCGGCCTCGACCTGGGGGCGGTCGAGTTCGACCTCCGTTTCCGCCACTATCCGCCCCTCGGCGTCGTAGGTGTCGGTGGTGACGCCCAGCCGCACGCGGGCGCGGTAGACTTTGCGTCCGGTCATCAGGTACTCGGACACGCGGGTAGCCCGCCCGATGCAGATGAGCAACACGCCGGTCGCCAGCGGATCGAGCGTGCCGGCGTGCCCCACGCGGCGGATTCCGGTCAGCTTGCGGACGCGGGCCACCACGTCGTGCGAGGTGGGGCCGCGCGGTTTATCCAGGTTGAGGATTCCATCCGGCATAAACTTGCTTCAGATCTCGATCTCGGTCCCCACTCCGGCCTCTCGCGCCAGCTCGTAGACCCGCGCGGCGGCGGCCCCGTCCTGCACTGCCAGCCCGACCGATTTGAAGAGGGTGATCTCGTCGCTCGATTCCCGCCCTGGTTTGATCCCCGCCACCACCTCCCCCAGGTCGGCGTGGATGTGTTCCTCGGTGATAGCGCCCTCCTGGATTGGGATGATCAGGTCGCCGGCCTCGGCCAGGCAGGCGGGGGCGTAATCGGGCACTACTTTGGCGCGGCGGATGGTCGCGGTATCCAGCTCGCGCCCGTCCGGCGAGTGGGAGCCGATCCCGTTGATGTGCGTGCCCGGCGCCAGCCAGGCCCCTTCAAAGACCGGCGTCTTGCTGGCGGAGGCGGTGACGACGACGTCGTTTTCGACGCAGGCGCGGGGGTCGGCGGCCGGTTCAACGGGGATGGAGAGGCGCTCGGACATTTCGGCGGCGTACTTTTCTCGCGCTTCCTGCACCGGGTCGTAGACGATCGCCCGTTCGATGGGCCGCACCTGGCAGACGGCCAGCAGTTGGGTGCGGGCCTGCACTCCCGCGCCGAACACGCCCACGCTGCGAGCGTCCTCCCGCGCCAGGTATTTGGTCGCCACACCGGATACCGCGCCGGTGCGCATCGCGGTGAGGAACCCGGCGTCCATTATCGCTATCAAAGCTCCAGTGCGCGGGTCGTTCAGCAGCAACGTGCCGAGCGTCGTCGGCAGGCCGTATTGGGATGGGTTGTCCGGGTAGACGGTGACGACTTTGAGCGCCAGTGCGCCCCCTTCCTCGCCCCCGCCGACGTAGGCGGGCATCCCCAGGTGCAGGCCGTGGTACTCTGGTATGCGGATGACGGTGCGTTGCGGCATAATCACGTTGCCCAGCGCCAGTTGGCGGAATCCTTCCTCGACCGCCGCGATGGCGTCCTCCATCGTCAATACGGTTTCGACGTCCTTGCGGGTCAACAGCAATGGCATTCCGGGTCCTCCTTTTCGCAATCACACGCCTCGGCGACCACTTCGATCTCGACCAGCGCCCCCAGCGGCAGCGCGGCCGCCTGGAGCGTGGCGCGAGCGGGCGGTTCTTGGGGAAAGAATTCGGCATAGACCCCGTTCATCGGGCCAAAGTCGGCCAGGTCGGCCAGGTAGACGGTGGTCTTGACCGCGTGGCGCAGGCAGGAACCGGCCTCCTCCAATATCGCTTGCAGGTTCTCCAACGCCTGACGGGTCTGAGACTCGACATCGGGGCCGGCGAACTCTTTGCTCCCCGGAACGAGGCCAATCTGCCCGGCGGTAAAGACGAGACCGCCCACCCGTACTCCCTGCGAGTACGGTCCGACTGCTGCCGGCGCTCGTTCTGTGGCAATAATCTGTTTGTCCATCGTTGTACCTCCTCGTTTTCGATATGTTTTGGGTGTGTTTCAAAAAGTCGGCGGGCCAGGCCGGGCCGCGCCGCCGTGAACAGGCGGCGCTGGGTCAAGCGACGCTGGGAGCCTGCCAGCCCTGGTCGGTACGGATTGGCCCTGACTGAAATGAAACACCCCTATATGTTTTGAAACGCGCAAGGCGTTGCGACGCGGGTCACAACGCAGGGCTATTCAATTCTAGCGCACCCGGCTGCTGGACGCAGACGAACGCAGATGACGCAGATCAGGCACCAGAGGGAAAACAGCGTTTTCAGCGTTCGTCTGCGTCCTACTCTTGTATGCCAGGGCGAGATTTCTAAAATTTGGAACCGCCCGTTTAGAATTGAACAGCCCTGGGGATCTTGCAGGGTCAAGACGAAACTCGGCCACGAATTCCACGAATTGGCACGAAAAACGATGAAGCGGGGCATTGAAATACCCCGCTGATATGCCAAAACCCATTAAAATGGGTTGAAAACCCGCGTGGTGGTGC
>CAYNVC010000012.1:0-5295 GCA_964400615.1 uncultured Anaerolineales bacterium
AACAGAAAGCCAACCCCTATATGTAGGGGATACCACGCCAATTCCCAGAGAGCCAATTTTTTTCATTCATTCTCGGATGTTATTCCTTAATAAAAAGCACACCTCACATGATCGAACACTACAAAACTAATTTTTCTATATCTGTAATAATATTCATTATCTTGCTATTTTATTTTGTGTTGTATCTATCTGTTTCAGAAAAACTAAAAATATCTAGCAAAAATAAAATAATCACTTTGTTTAGTGCCGCTTCTTATCCATTATACTTGATACATCAAAATATTGGATTTATTATATTCAATCACCTTGATGATATTTTTAATAAATATATGCTTCTTCTTTCTGTAATTTTTTTTGTCACATGCATGTCAATTTTAATAGCAAAAGTAACTATTCAGCCTAACTCGGATGAATCGACTTGCCAAAATCGCACCAAGGGTTCGTAAAAGTATAACCTCCCGCGTTTGATGCGGATTTCCCTGGGAAAACAGGGTAGAGTGCGGGGACTTGTTCTTTTATGAGCCCTAATGATCGAGACCCGCGTTAACGTAGGCCAACTTGCCAAATAGGCCATGTTGCCAACTCGCCAACTCACCGAAAAGACAAGAGGTAAAACGTGACAGACGGACGTATAACCACCGGGATCAAAGGATTCGACGAAATGTTAGGCGGAGGACTCGTGCCTAACTCGATGGTGTTGGTGCGCGGAGCGCCGGGAACGGGCAAGACCTCGCTCGCGCTCCAGTTTCTCCTCCACGGTGCGACGAAACAGGACGAACCGGGGTTGCTCATCTCGTTCGAAGAATTCCCCAGCTCTCTCTACCGTGACGCCGCCTCGCTGGGCTGGAACCTCAGAGAGTTGGAGGCGAGCGGAAAACTGTACCTGATGTTCACGTCACCGGAGGTTTTCCTGGCTGGCCTCGAGTCACCCGCGAGCCACGTCAACCGCTTGATCCGCGACGCAAACATCCAGCGGTTGGTGCTCGATAGCGTTTCCCACTTTGATCGTCTCGCCAGTGACGAGCACGAACTACGACACATCTACACCTCCGTGGTGAACGGCCTGCGGCGCGAAGGGGTCACGGGGATACTGGTGGGCGAGGAAGGGCGCGTTGATTACCGGCGCACCCCCAAGGGGGGACTCTCCTTCATCGTGGACGCAATCGTGATCATGCGCTACATCGAAATCGAGAGCGCCATGCAGCGTGCCATAGTGGTGCTCAAGATGCGCGGCTCCAACCACGCCAAAGAGATCCGCCGTTACGAGATTGGCTCCGGGGGGATGACCGTCCTGGACGTGTTCGAGGGCCGGGGTGGGCTGCTCAGTGGAGCCTCGTACCGGGCGCTGCCGTAATCGCCGTTGAGACCCCGCAACATTTGCATTATCCGTGCAATTCGAACTGTCGCGTTCCATTTTTCTATTGGGGCACGGAAAAACGCTGGCTTTGCACACGGATTTTTATCGAGATCGTATCCATAGAATCCGTGTTCCTCTGTGCCCGACGATTTGATTACACAGATGGCAAATTTTGTGTAACGCAACGCTGCCGATTTGGTCATTTGTCATTGATAATTGGTCATTTTCTATGGGCACTCTATACCTGGTCGCTACCCCAATCGGCAACCTGGAGGACATCACCCTCCGCGCGTTGCGCATTCTCGCCCAGGTTAGCCTCATCGCCGCCGAGGACACACGCCGGGCGCGAATTCTCACCGACCGTTACGAGATCACGACCCCCGTCACCAGTTACTTTGAGGGCAACAAACTGGCGAAATTGGAGACGGTACTGCGAGCGCTGGACGAGGGAGACGTGGCGCTCATCTCCGACGCCGGGATGCCAGGGCTTTCCGACCCCGGCTATGAATTTGTCTGCGCGGCAATCGAGCGCGGTTGCCCGGTCGTGCCCGTCCCAGGCCCTTCGGCCCCCATCGCGGCGCTGGTCGCCTCCGGCCTGCCCAGCGACAGCTTCCTTTACCTGGGATTCCTGCCCCGCCGCCGGAGCGAGCGCCGCCGCCTGCTGGCCGGGGTGGCGGGTGAGCGGCGCACCCTGATCGCCTTCGAGGCCCCCCACCGCCTGCGCAAGAGCCTGGCCGACTTTGCCGCCGTGCTGGGAGAGCGCCCGATTGCCGTCTGCCGTGAACTGACCAAGCTGCACGAGCAAGTGTGGCGGGGAACGATCTCCGCAGCGCAGACCTACTTTGCCGGGGTCGAGCCACGGGGCGAGTTCACCCTCGTCATCGGCGGAGCGCCGGAGGAGAAGCAGGAACTTTGGAGCGAGGAGAGAGTGCGGGCCGAGATGGATGAACTCGTGGCGCAGGGAATGCCCCGCCCGGCGGCGGCGCGTCTCGTCGCGGCTGCCTCCGGTTGGAGCCGGTCAAAGGTGTACAAGCTGGGGCTTGGCTGAGAAACGGCCAGGTTGAGAGGGCTTGCGAAGCGGAAGCGGAACACATAGTATAGAAATGACTCGTATGCAAAGAGGCAAGGGGAATCAGAGCGAGGTTGATTGACGTGGCAGCGCCGCCGCTGGCAGTTGAAACGAAGCGGAAGAGAAACAAGTGTGCCAAAAACGGCCGGCGCAGGGCGGGTTGCGGGCAGCGGAGCGACCACGGGGAGCGACAAAATCGGGAAGCAGGCAAGGGGTAACGAGCCACGCGGGGCAAGGGCGTGGAGCGGCGGAAGAAGTGGGCCGATAGCAAGTCTCCTGTACCGAGGCGCAGCGCATACGAAAAGCCGCGTCGTGGATCATACCATCGGGGCAGACGACGGCCTGTTTCCAGGCTTTATGGTTGTGGACTGGGCCAGCAATTGATCGAGACGCTGGACGGCGACCTCGACTTGCTGTTCCGCGTCCACGAGGATAGTCTCTGCGGCGGTCGAGTTCTGGCCGATTTTACATCAAATTTGTCAAGGTTCGATTGCTGGATCCTGGGGTTGATTTTCCGCCCCTGTCCTGCTTCGAAAGCCCGACCGGCTAGCTACTTGCAATTGTCCCAAGTCCAATGTATAATAAAATGTAGGTTATAGCGCGGCGGTTCGCAAGACAGGGAAAAGAGCAACCCATCCCAGAGAGCCGAGTACATCCTCCTCTAGAAATCACCGAGTGACCAATACCACCTGTCTGCCTGCCTGTTTGCCTGGGGGACGGGTCGGTCTTCCTGGGATACTGCTTTGTATTGTGACAAGCAAGTTATGCAAGGAGGTTAGCGATGGAAACTCGCGCGTTGGTCACTGTGTTTCTTGCTATGACGTTGCTATTGTCCAATCTGGGCGGTGTCGTTCCGACCACGACCGGCTTGGGCAAACCCGGCTCTGCAATCAGGGACACTTTGTTGTCCGTGGTTGTGGCGGACAAGGTTGCGGCAGAGCGCCTTGGTGGCAAGCAGACATCTGTCGAGTTGCCCCCCGGCGTCACGGACGATTGGTGGGCCGCGGTGCAGGAGAACATCGCCCGCTCCGAGTACCACATTGCCTGGTATGAGCAGACCTATCTGGACGACGTGGAGGCGGCCTACCAGGCCCCCAACCGGGCCCACAACCTGCGCACCTATTTCACCCCAGACGGCGTGCGGGTCATCCCCCGCCTCTTTGACGACGAAACCCCGCCCTGGGAGTGGGGTCTGACACTGACCGGCTACGGCTATGCTTCGACTACGCTCGGCACAGTTGCCGACGCGGTGCAGCCGGTCGGGGCGGCAGTCCTCGCCGCCGACGATAACAGCATAGCCTACCAATACCCTGGCTCCCCCCTTGCCGGGTGGTATGTGAACGACGAACGGGGCCTGGAGCAGGGCTTTACCCTCCACGAGCCGCCGCCATTCGCCACTCGCCATTCGCAATCGGAAATCGTCCTCGATCTGGCCCTTGACGGCGACCTCATCCCCCACCTCACCCCCGGCGGCGATGCCGTCGAGTTCACCACACCGCTCGGCGTGCGCGTCCTGCGCTACGGCGAACTGCGCGTCCACGACGCCACCGGCCGCGCCCTCCCCGCCCATCTCTCCCTTGATGAGGGAGCCATTCGCCTCACCCTCGACCCCAGCGATGCCGTCTACCCCATCACCGTGGACCCCCTGGCCACCACCCCCGGCTGGGCCGTCGAGAGCGACCAGGCCGACGCATGGTTGGGCTGGTCGGTGGCGACGGCGGGGGACGTGAACGGCGACGGCTTCAGCGACATCATCGTCGGTGCGCCCGCTTACAGGGGCAATGTATTGACAGTCACAGGCCGCGCCTATGTCTTTTACGGCTCGCCGGCCGGCCCCTCCGTCACCAATGCCTGGATCGTCGATGGGGCTCAGGGATGGGCCACTATGGGCTGGTCGGTGGGGACGGCGGGGGACGTCAACGGCGACGGCTACGACGACGTCATCATCGGCGCAAAGGGGGACAGCAACGGTGAGGAGAATGAGGGCCGGGCCTACGTCTATTACGGCTCCCCATCCGGCCTCGGCGACACCCCCGCCTGGAGCGCCGAGAGCGACCAGGCGTATGCCGGGTTCGGCCACGCGGTGGGGACGGCGGGGGACGTCAACGGCGACGGCTACGACGACGTCATCGTCGGCGCGCCCGACTACCACAACGGCCAGAGCAGAGAGGGCCGCGTCTATGTCTACCACGGCTCGGCGAGTGGGCTTTCCGCCACCCCGGACTGGACCGCCGAGGGCAACCGGGTTGGGGCCGAATTCGGCTACGCGGTGGGGACGGCCGGGGACGTCAACGACGACGGCTACGACGACGTGGTCATTGGCGCGTATGGATCCTCTACCTCTGTACATCGCGTCTATGTCTACCACGGCTCGGCGGGAGGGCTTTCCACCGCTCCGAATTGGACCGTCGAGACCACTCAACTCACCGGCCTCGGCGGCTCTGTGGGCACGGCAGGGGACGTGAACGGCGACGGCTACGACGACGTCATCATTGGCGAGCCTCAGCATACTGTTAGCACAACAGGCCATGTCAACCTCTACGCCGGCTCTTCCGCCGGGTTGCCGATCACCGCTACCTGGACGATTACAGGGGACATGGTCCACAAGTACTTTGGCGGCGCGGTGGGGACGGCGGGGGACGTCAACGGCGACGGCTACGATGACGTCATCATCGGCGCACCCGATTCTGACGCCGAGTCGCAAGCCTATATCTACTACGGCTCCGCCAGCGGCCCCTCCACCACCCCCGACTGGGCCGCCGGAGACGATCGGCAACACTCCAGGTTCGGCCACTCGGTGAGCACGGCCGGCGACGTCAACGGGGATGGGCAGATCGAGGTCATCGTCGGCGCGCCCTGGTACAGCCAC
>CAYNVC010000012.1:5395-10420 GCA_964400615.1 uncultured Anaerolineales bacterium
CGTCAACGGGGATGGGCAGATCGAGGTCATCGTCGGCGCGCCCTGGTACAGCCACAACCAAATCAAAGAAGGACGCGCCTTTGTATACCATCTCCCGGTGGAGGGGACCTCGCATCCCTTTGCGGACTGGATGGTCGAGGGGAATCAGGGCGAGGCCAACTTGGGCTACTCGGTGGGCACGGCGGGGGACGTGAACGACGACGGCTATGACGATGTGATCGTTGGTGCGCCTAGGTATGATGGTGGGCAGGATAGTGAGGGGCGGCTCCTTGTCTACTATGGCTCTCCGGCCGGGCTGCCCATCACCCCCACCTGGACCGCCGAGGGTGGGTGGGAGTTTGCCGCTTTGGGCGAGGTGGTGGGCACGGCTGGTGATGTGAACGGGGATGGGTATGCCGACGTGTTCGCCAGATTGTACAATGTTCCCCCCCAGTACCATAGTTCGGTTTATGTCTACCACGGCTCGGCGACGGGGCTGCCCATCTCGGCCACCACACTCATTACCAGCTCGGTGAACTCGTTTGGCATTGCGGCGAGCACGGCGGGGGACGTGAACGGCGACGGGTACGACGACCTCGTCGTCGGCGCGTCGGGTTATTGGTCCTTTAGGGGACGTGTCTATGCCTACTATGGCTCGGCAACGGGCCTCCCCACCACTCCGGACTGGTTCGCCACGGGGGAGGCGGGGGGGGACTTGTTCGGCTCCTCGGTGGGGACGGCCGGGAATGTGGACGGGGATGGGTACAGCGATCTCCTCATCGGTGCGCCGGGCCATGATCCTGTGGGAGCGGCTTATCTGTACCCTGGCGCGGCGGCCTGGTTGCCCGTCACCGCTACCTGGGTGATCACCAGCATACCGGGACTGTCCGGTTGGAACATTGGTCTGGCGGTGGGGACGGCTGGGGATGTGAACAGGGATGGTTATGACGATGTCGCTATCACGGCCTATGATGGCGGCACCTACTTCTACCCCGGCTCGGCGGCGGGGCTGCCCCTGACCCCCACCACGACGGTGCCCGGTGTGTGGAGGTCGGCGGGCACGGCCGGGGATGCCAACGGCGATGGTTACGACGACCTGCTCCTGGGAGATACGGGCCATGCCTATCTCCACTACGGCTCGCCCGGCGGTATCTCGAGCACGCCGGATTGGACCGTCGAGACGCCCGGTGTCTATTTTGCTACTATGGGCACGGCGGGGGACGTGAACGGCGACGGCTTTAGCGACATCATCGTCGGTGCGCCGGACTATGACAATGATCAGAATAATGAAGGGGCGGCCTTTCTCTTTTACGGCGCGGCGACCGGCCCCCGCAATCCTCCCAACTGGAGCGAGGAGGGGGAGCAGGCAAAGGCTTACCTGGGAGCGGCGGTGAGCACGGCTGGGGACGTGGACGGGGACGGCTATTCCGACCTCCTCGTCGGTGCGCCCTGGTACGACGACGGTCAAGCGGATGTCGGCGCTGCCTTTCTCTACCCCGGCGGGCCGGCGGGGCCGGTCATCACCGCCACCTGGACGGTCACCGGCAGCCAGGCCGGGGCGCGGTTGGGCTACGGGCTGAGCCTGGCCGGGGACGTGAACGGGGACGGTTTCTCCGACGTAATCATCGGTGCGCCCGGCTATGACGGCGCCGGCGCCGCTTTCCTCTACCCCGGCGCGGCGACCGGGCTGCCCATCACCGCTACCTGGGTGGTCACCGGCGGTCAGGCGGGGGCCGACCTCGGTTTTGCCGTGGGCACGGCGGGGGACGTGGACAGGGACGGGTACAGCGACGTGGTCATCGGCGCGCCCTGGTACAACGACAGAGGGGCGGTGTTCATCTACCCCGGCTCGCCGTCCGGCCTGCCTCCTACTACCACCTGGACGTTCGAGAGCGACCAGGAGTATGCCCAACTCGGCTATGCGGTGGGGACGGCGGGGGATGTGGACGGAGATGGGTACAGCGACGTCATCGCCGGAGCGCCCGCCTACGACGCCGGAGAGACGAACGAGGGGCGGGCCTACCTCTATCGCGGCAGCGCGTCCGGCCCCATCACTGCCCGCTGGACGGTGGAGGGGGATCAGGAGTATGCCTACCTGGGCCGCTCGCTGGGCACGGCAGGGGACGTGGACGGGGACGGCTACAGTGATGTCATCGTCGGTGTGCCGGCCTACGACGGCAGTTACCTGGGGGAGGGGCAGGCTCGTCTCTACTTTGGCAGCGCGTCCAGTCTCTCGGCCGTCTCGGACTGGACGGTCGAAGGGGGGCATACCGGCTATGGGCTGGGGGACGCGGTGGGGACGGCGGGGGACGTGAACGGCGATGGCTATGCCGACGTCCTCATCGGCGTTCCCTACTATGACAACGGCGAGGCGGACGAGGGGCAGGTGCAACTCTACCACGGCTCGCCGCTCGGTCTGGGGAGCAGCCCGGACTGGGTGGACGAGGGAAATGGGGAGTATGTCCACTTTGGCCGCGCGCTGGGGACGGCGGGCGACGTCAACGGGGACGGCTACAGCGACATCCTCATCGGCGTGCCCGGCTATGGCGGCTATGACAACCCCATGCACCTCGGCGGCGCTATCGTCCGCTACGGCTCACCGGAAGGGCCGGCCTCTGCCGCCGGCTGGACGGCGGAGGGCAAGCAAGGCGGGGCGTGGTTCGGCTACTCGGTGGGGACGGCGGGGGACGTGAACGGTGACGGCTATGCCGACATCATCGTCGGTGCGCCTCGCTATGATTACGGCTATACGGATGGGGGGCGAGCCTTTGTCTACCACGGCTCGGCGACCGGTCCCTCTGTGACGCCGGACTGGACCGCCTATGGAGACCACGGTGCAGTCGAGTTCGGCTGGGCGGTGGGGACGGCGGGGGATGTGGACAACGACGGTTACTCGGAGGTAGTCGTCGGTGCACGCCACTACAGCAACGGTCAGGTGGACGAGGGAGCGGCCTTTGTCTACCACGGCTCTGCGGCGGGGTTGGCAAGTGCTCCCGCCTGGATGGCGGAGGGCGATCAGGAGGAGGCCTGGTTCGGTTCCTCGGTGGGGACGGCTGGGGATGTGAACGGGGATGGGTATGCCGACCTCATCGTCGGGGCGCAGTACTATGACGGCGACCAGACGAACGAGGGGCGGGCTTATATCTACTGTGGCGCGCCGGGCGGGTTGTCCACCGTCCCGGACTGGATCGCCGAGGGGAACCAGGAGAACGGGCGGTTCGGCTATGCGGTGGGGACGGCGGGGGATGTGAATGGGGACGGCTACTCGGACGTCGTCGTCGGTATGCCCTACTATGACGGGGCCGGGGCGGACGAGGGACGGGTGCTGGTCTACCACGGCGCACCGGAGGGGCCGGTCATCACCGCCACCTGGACCGTCACGGGCGTTCAGGCGGGGGCCAGATTCGGCCAATCGGCGGGGACGGCTGGGGATGTGAACGGGGATGGGTATGCCGACCTCATCGTCGGTGCGCCGGGCTATGACCACGGGCACACGAACGAGGGGCGGATATTCGTCTACCACGGCGGCGCAGCGGGGCTGTCTGCCGACGTGGCGTGGATCGGCGAGGGGCATCACACCGGCGCTGCCCTCGGCGTCTCGGTGGGCACGGCGGGGGATGTGGACGGGGATGGTTTTGCGGACATCCTGGCCGGCGCTCGCGGTTATAATGGCAACGAGGGGCGGGTCTATCTCTACCGGGGTTCGGTGTGGGGGCCGACGCTGATCGGGCACTGGAGCGTCGAGGGCGGTCAAGCGGCATCCCAGTTCGGCTTTGCGGTCGGCGCGGCGGGGGACGTCAATGGCGACGGATACGGCGACATCATCGTCGGCGCGTACAGCTATGACAATGGCAAGAACAACGAGGGCCAAGTCTCCGTGTACTATGGTGGTGGCGGGGATGGTTGGCCTCTGCGGTCGCGCCAACTGCGCAGTGACGGCGTGTCCGTCATCCCTCACCTGGGGACGTCGGACTCGCGCACCTCGTTCCAGATAGGGATGACGGGGCAGATGCCGCTGGGGCGGCAGGATGTGCGGTTGCAGTGGCAGGTCGCGCCGTGGGGGACGCCGTTTTCTGCCACGAGTGTCATCAGCGGGGTCAGTGGCTGGAGCGATGCGCCGGCCGGAGGCGTCGAGATCACCCAGACCGTTGCCGGTCTGACGATGGCGACGGGGTACAGATGGCGGGCCAGGCTCCTCTATAGTCCCAGCAACGCGCTGGGGCAGGCAGGTGGTCCCTGGATGCACATTCCCTGGGGCGGGTGGAACGAGACGACTCTGCACACCGCCTTCAATGCGCCGCCGGTGGGCGACGCTGGGCCGGACCGGGCGGTGATGACAGACACGCTGGTTACGCTGGATGGCAGCGGGAGTACCGACCCAGACGGAGACTATCCGCTGGCCTACCTGTGGGCACAGACCGGCGGCCCGACGGTGACGTTGAGCAACGTGACGGCGGTCACGCCCACCTTCACCGCGCCGCTCACCCCGACGGTGCTCACCTTTACCCTGGCGGTCACGGACGGGCTGGGTCTGCCCGACCCCACGCCGGACGAGGTAGTCATCGCTGTGACCAACCCTCCCGTGGCCGACGCCGGGCCGGACCAGAGCGTGAACACGAACACCACCGTCACCCTGGACGGCAGCGGGAGTACCGACCCGGACGGGGACTATCCGCTGGCCTACCTGTGGGCACAGACCGGCGGCCCGGCGGTGACGTTGAGCAATATGACGGCGGTCACGCCCACCTTCACCGCGCCTTCCGATCCGGCAGTGCTGACCTTCACCCTGACCGTCACCGACAGTTGGAGTCTGCCCGCTCTGACCCCGGATGAAGTAGTGATCACCATCACCAACCAGGCCCCCGTGGCCGACGCCGGGCCGGACCAGAGCATGAACACGAACACCACCGTCACCCTGGCTGGGTTGGGCAGTTTCGACCCGGATGGCGACTATCCGCTGGCCTACCTGTGGGCACAGACCGGCGGCCCGGCGGTGACGTTGAGCAATATGACGGCGGTCACGCCCACCTTCACCGCGCCTTCCGA
>CAYNVC010000012.1:10520-12163 GCA_964400615.1 uncultured Anaerolineales bacterium
CGGTGACGTTGAGCAATATGACGGCGGTCACGCCCACCTTCACCGCGCCTTCCGATCCGGCAGTGCTGACCTTCACCCTGACCGTCACCGACAGCCTGGGGTTGGCTTCTGTGCCCGATGAGGTGGCAATCACTGTGGTTGACAAGTATTACATCCATTTACCCTTGGTGCTTCGTCAATAGCTAGAACAGGAATACTTGTGCGGCTTTCTTGTGCAGTGGCTGTCGAACTCAAAGATCAATACGAACACAAATGACAAGTCAACCAGGCGCAGAACGACGAAAGTCGGAGAGATGTTCCCAGGTGGCAGAGGTCAGGTCATCCCAACCTCGATAGACGTAGTGAGAAGCGGCCCACATATCAGAGCCGGGTCTGCTGTTTCACCAGAACAAAACCATTTGTTGAGATTCAACTTCTGAATCCTGGGGTTGATTTTCCGCCCCCGTTCTGCTTCGAAAACCGTGGTTGACAAAACCGGCAGATTCGGTATAATGCAACCGGTGGCCGGGCCATCTGGCGCGGCCTCCTATTGTGCATAAGGGAGGTTGTATGGTGTACGCGGTTGTGAAATCAGGCGCCCGGCAGTACCGGGCCGAAGTGGGCGGCACGATTCTCGTCGAAAAGCTGCCCGTCCAGGTAGATCAGCAAGTTGAGTTGGACCAGGTGTTGCTGGTGGCAGACGGCGACCAGGTACAGGTCGGCCAGCCAACAGTTGCCGGTGCCCAGGTGTTGGCGACTGTGGTAGCACAGGAAAAAGGGCCCAAAGTTCGGATTTTCAAATACCATCCCCGGAAGCGATACCGGCGGCGTGCCGGTCACAGGCAGAACTATACGCGGCTCCGGGTTGATGAGATCGTGATGTAGGGAGACGTGAGATGGCGCACAAAAAAGGTGGCGGCAGCAGCCGCAACGGGCGTGACAGTCACTCTAAACGCCTGGGAGTGAAAAAATACGGTGGCGAGGTCGTTCGCACCGGTAACATCATCGTGCGGCAGCGGGGAATGCGCATCAAGCCGGGCAAAAACGTCGGGATGGGCAAGGACTATACCCTCTTTGCCGCTGCCGATGGTCTGGTCCACTTTGAGACCATCCCCGGCAACCGTAAGCGGGTGAACGTGATACCCAGAACTGACGCAGGAAAGTAATCATGAAGCCAGATATTCATCCTCAATTTTACCCCCAGGCCCAGGTGATTTGCGCTTGCGGCAACACCTGGACCGTCGGCGCGACCGTGCCGGTGATCCGTACCGACATTTGTTCCAAGTGCCACCCCTTCTTCACCGGCGAACAGCGCATCGTGGATTCGGGCGGCCAGGTGGAACGCTTTATGAAAAAGCTAGAGCGGCGCGACCGGATGATCAACGAAGCGGAACGGCGCAAGGCGCTGGCAACATCGCCCGAACTCCCGATTGCAGAGTTAGAGATGGGCGTGCGCCTCGAAAAAGTGCTGATTGGCGCAGGAATCAAAACCGTGGGCGACGCCCTGGACAGATTGAAGCAAGGGGACGAGACCTTGACCGATCTGCGAGGGTTTGGACTCAAATCGCTGGCGACGCTGAAGAAACTCTTGCGTTCCCGGGGCTTTGTTTTGCCGGGAGACCAGGTGGCAGCAGAAAACGGCCAGACGATGAACTAGGAGCGGG
>CAYNVC010000012.1:12263-16789 GCA_964400615.1 uncultured Anaerolineales bacterium
AGATGTACAGCAAACCTAGTGGTGGATGGGTCGAAGTGATCTGCGGCAGCATGTTCTCCGGCAAGACGGAGGAACTGATCCGCCGCGTGCGCCGCGCCCGGATCGCCCGCCAAAAGGTGCAGGTATTCAAGCCAGCGATTGATACCCGCTACGCCGAGCATGGGGTGGCCTCTCACAACGGGATACAGTGGGAGGCGGTACCGGTGGAGAGCACAACCCAACTGCGTGCGCTGATCGAACCGGGTACGACCGTGATAGCGTTGGACGAAGTGCAGTTCTTCGACGACGACGTGGTGGCGCTGTGCGAGGAACTGGCCGACCGGGGCGTGCGGGTCATCGTCGCCGGGCTGGATATGGATTTTCGCGGGGAGCCGTTTGGCCCCGTGCCCGCGCTGATGGCGCGAGCGGAGCAGGTGAGCAAATTACAGGCCATTTGCGTGGTGTGCGGCGGCCCGGCCAGCCGTACCCAGCGCATCATCAACGGCCGCCCGGCGGCCTACGACGATCCGGTGATCCTGGTGGGGGCGGAGGAAACCTACGAAGCCCGCTGCCGGGGCTGCCACGAGGTGCGGAGATGAACATTCCAAATTCGATTGAGCGTGTGTTGTTGGACGAGGAGACCATCGCGGCGCGTGTGCACGAGCTGGCGGCCCAGATCAGCGCGGACTATGCCGACGCCGACGCCCTGATGTTGGTCGGGGTGCTCAAAGGGGCTTTTATCTTCCTGGCCGATCTGGCCCGCAGCCTGGAAGTGGTCCACCACGTGGATTTCATCGCCCTCTCCAGCTATAACCGTGGTACCACCAGCACGGGGGCGGTGCGGTTTATCATGGACACGCGGGCCAGCGTCACCGGTCGCCACGTGCTCATCGTCGAGGACATTTTGGATACAGGGTACACTCTGAATTACCTCATCCGCACCTTTCGCGCCCGCAATCCGGCCAGCCTGCGCACCTGCGTCCTCATCAGCAAGCCAGAGCGTCGCCAGGTAGATGTGGAGGTTGACTACCTGGGGTTCGAGATACCGAACGAGTGGGTGGTGGGGTATGGACTGGATTACTCTGACCGTTTCCGCACGCTGCCCTACATTGGCGTGTTGAAGCGCAGGGTGTACGAATAGGGGACGGGAGAAGAGTGATGGGGTTGCAGGATGACGTGGCAAAGGTGCTGATCTCGGAGGAAAAGCTGCAAGCGCGGGTGGCGGAGCTGGGCCAGGCGCTCGACGGCATCTACACCGACCAGGATCACCCGCTCCTGGTGGCCGTGCTCAAGGGAGCTTTTATGTTCCTGGCCGACCTGACCCGCCACCTGGCGGTGCGGCACGAGGTAGATTTTATGGAGGTCTCCTCCTACGGCGCGGGCACGGAGAGCAGCGGCGTGGTGCGGATTCTCCTGGACTTGGAGCGAAATATCCAGGGGCGGCACGTGTTGGTGGTGGAGGACATTATCGACTCGGGCCGCACGCTGGAGTACATCACCCGCAACCTGCAAACGCGCCGCCCGGCCAGTCTGCGCGTCTGCACACTCTTGAGCAAACCCACCCGCCGCGAGATTGACGTGCGGGTGGATTTCGTGGGCTTTGAGATACCGGACGAGTTTGTGATAGGGTACGGGTTGGACTATGCCGAAGAGTACCGCAACCTGCCGTTCATCGGTGTGCTGAAGGAAGAGATATACCAGAACGGTGAGTGAGAAAGGCGGGTGATCGAACCAAAACGAGCCGCGCCTCAGACGAGGCGCGGCTTTCTCGTTGCCCCCGCGCCTATCCGGCCAAAACCGCCCCCTCGCTGGCCGGGCCGACCAGCGCCGCGTAGCGGGCCAGATACCCCCCGGTCACGCGGGGCGCGGGCGGCTGCCATCTCTCCCGCCGCCGGGCCAACTCCTCCGCCGAGACGTGCAGCAGCAGCCGTTTGTTGGGAATATCCAACTCGATCTCGTCCCCTTCCGCCACCAGCCCGATGGGGCCGCCGGACGCCGCCTCCGGCGAGACGTGACACACAGAAGCCCCCCGCGTGGCCCCGGAGAAACGCCCGTCCGTCAACAGCGCCACCCTGTCGTCCAGCCCCATCCCGGCCAGCGCCGAGGTGGGCATCAACATCTCGCGCATCCCCGGCCCGCCGCGCGGCCCCTCGTACCGGATGACGACCACGTCGCCGGCGTGAATGTGACCGTCCAAAATGGCGCTCATCGCCGCCTCCTCGCTCTCAAAGACCCGCGCCGGCCCCCGGTGGTGCATCATCTCCGGCCCCACCGCCCCCGCCTTGACGACCGCGCCCTCGGGAGCCAGGTTGCCCCTCAGAATGGCAATGCCGCCGTCGGGCCGGTAGGGATCGTCGGCCGGGCGGATGACCTCCGTCAGGGGACGCGCTTCCCCCACGTTTTCGGCTATCGTCTGCCCCGTGACCGTGCGGGCCGCGCCGTGCAACAGGCCGCGCCGGAGCAGCTCGCCCATCACCGCCGTCACCCCGCCCGCTTCGTCCAGGTCTTGCAAGTGATGTGGGCCGGAGGGGCTGAGTTTGACCAGGTAGGGCGTCCGGGCGCTGACCGCGTCGAACGTCTCCAGGGGGAGCGCCAGACCCGCGTCGTGCGCGATGGCCGGCAGGTGGAGCACGGTGTTGGTCGAGCCGCCGATAGCCATGTCCACGGCGATACCGTTTTCGAACGCCGCCCCGGTCATCACGTCGCGCGGCCTGATCCCCCGGCGCACCAGTTCCATCACCTGCATCCCGGCCCGCTTAGCCAGCCGGATCCGGGCGCTGGTGATGGCCGGGATGGTTCCGTTGCCCGGCAACCCCATCCCCAGCGCCTCGGTCAGACAGTTCATCGAGTTGGCGGTAAAGAGTCCGGCGCAGGAGCCACAACCGGGGCAGGCGACCATCTCCAGCGCTTCCAACTCCTCCGCGCTCATCCGCCCCGCCTTGACCTCTCCCACGGCCTCGAACATCGTCTTGACGTCCACGTCCTGGCCCCGGTAGCGCCCGGCCATCATCGGCCCGCCGCTGACGAAAATGGTCGGGATGTTGAGCCGGGCGGCGGCCATCAGCATACCCGGCACGATCTTGTCACAGTTGGGGACCATCACCAGCCCGTCGAAGCGGTGCGCTCCGACCACCATTTCGACCGAGTCGGCGACCAGTTCCCTGGTGGGCAGCGAGTTGTTCATGCCAGAGTGGCCCATAGCAATGCCATCGCACACGCCGATGGTGTTGAACTCGAGCGGCGTGCCGCCCGCCATCCGCACACCGGCCTTGACCGCCGCAGCGATTCTATCCAGGTGGATGTGGCCGGGGATGATTTCGTTGTAGGAGTTGACCACCCCGATCAAGGGGCGCTGCAACTCTTCCGGCGTCAGCCCGGTGGCGTAGAACAGGCTCCGGTGAGGAGCACGCTCGAACCCCAGTTTTGTCACGTCACTCTGCATCGTTTATCCTCCTGCTGACGAGATCGCCCATCTCCTCCGTGCCGACGAGCGTGGTTTCTGGTTCGTGTATATCCTGGGTGCGGTATCCTTCCGCCAGCACCTCCTCGACCGCTTTCTCGATGGCGCTCGCTTCGCTCTCCAGGCCGAGCGAATGGCGCAGCAACAAACCGGCGCTCAAGATAGTCGCCAGCGGGTTGGCGACGCCCTGCCCCACGATGTCGGGGGCGCTGCCGTGAATCGGCTCGTACACCCCGAACGTTCCTTCGGCCAGCGAGGCCGAGGGCAGCATGCCCATTGACCCGGCCAGCATAGAGGCCTCGTCGGTCAGGATGTCGCCGAACATGTTGGCCGTCAGGAGTACGTCGAATTCGGCCGGGCGGCGCAGGAGGTGCATGGCCGCCGAGTCCACCAGCATGTGCTCCAGGGTCACGTCCGGGTATGCGGACGCTATCTCGGTCACAACCCGCCGCCAGAGGCGAGATACGGCCAGCACGTTCGCCTTGTCCACCGAGACGACTTTGTTGCGCCGCTGGCGGGCCAGCCGGAAGGCGACGTGGGCGATGCGCCGCACTTCGGCGGCGGTGTAGGCCATCGTGTCGTAGGCCGAGTCGTCGCCGGAAGTGGCCTCCTGGCGCGGGCCAAAGTAAATGCCGCCGGTCAGCTCCCGCACTACCACCAGGTCTACCCCGGCCAGCCGTTCGGGGCGCAGCGGCGCGGCGGCCAGCAACGCCGGGTAGACCTGCACCGGGCGCAGGTTGGCAAAGAGGCCCAGTTCTTTGCGCAGCCCCAGCAAGCCCTGTTCCGGGCGCACCCGCGCCTGTGGATCGGCCCACCGGGGGCCGCCGACCGCGCCCAGGAGCACCGCGTCGGCCCGGCGGCAGGCGACCAGCGTCTCGTCCGGCAGCGGCGACCCGGTGGCTTCCATCGCGCAGCCGCCAATCAGCGATTCCTCGAAAGTGAACTGGTGGCCGTATTTTTCCGCCACGGTCTGTAGAACTCGGACGCCCTGGGCGACTACTTCCGGGCCGATGCCGTCGCCGGGCAATGTGGTGATGTGTGCTTGCATAATTTCTCCTCGTATTGTGTAGTGATTTATCAGATTGCG
>CAYNVC010000013.1:0-12290 GCA_964400615.1 uncultured Anaerolineales bacterium
CATGCGGTGGCAACGAATCTATGGTATAATGCGTGGAATCGGGGACTGCCAGATCTGAAAAGCCATACTTTCAGCCAACATGCTCTGCCCACTCTGCGTGTGGCTGTAGAGACAAGGCCAACTCAAAATTGCGGTGAACGAATGACAAAGAATTATTCACAGAAAAGCCAATCAAAGGACTCGCTTTTCCCAAGATGGTTCACTATATGGTTCCTTGCTTCCTGTGGAATCTACCTGCTGGGGGGAATCGCGGATCAAGTAAGCGGCAAGACATCAGATGTCAATGCATGGGGGGCAAGTATTGGTATCTTTCTGATGTATCTTGTGGTTCTATTGGTCTGGAGCAAACGTAATGACTTTCAGGCGATCATATCCAAGTTACCTGTCGCACCGTTAGTAGCAGCGGTGTTTGTAGGTTGGTCTTTTGCCGAAATTGACGAACTGGTATGTTTCCCGTTCAATCCACTCTTTCCTGAAGCGACGCTCGTTCAGGACATTGTCCTCACAACTCCTATGTACGTTTTCGCCCACCTGTTTTGGTTTTGGGTGCTGAGGAAATATAGGTTTACTGTTCGTGAGGCATTTTATCTCGGAGGCACTTCTCTGGGAATTATCGAGCTTGTTTCCGGTGGCGCAGGCGGTATGGTTCTTCTTGGAATAACGTGGCCTTTCATGGTTATGATACACGGATGCCACATGCTGATGCCCAGAATCGCGCTAAACTCTTTTTTCACAGCACTGGAACAAAAAGAGACTCGATGGAAGTACCCAATAGGCATTCTTGCTCCTATCATAGGGACAGTTATTGGTATCGGTATTTCCTCCTTAATTGGATCTCTGCTATTTGAACTGAAATAATAACAAATGCTCAGGCAAGCGGTCTGCCGGGTCAGATGAAACCCGCGCCTACTCCTGGCCGCCGATGATCACCCGGCGCGTGCGCCCCGCCGCTTCCGGGGGGCCGACGATGCCCAATTCTTCCATCTCTTGCATCAACCGCGCCGCGCGGGGGTGGCCGATGCGCAGCTTGCGCTGCAAGAGCGAGGCCGAAGCGCTGCCGGTGCTCTGCACCAGCGCAATCGCTCTCTGCAACAGGTCGTCGTCCGCGTCTCCTTCGACCTGGACGCGCCCGCCTGGCTGCATCATCCGCTCCCAGGGGGCTTCTTCCTCGACCTGGTCGGCCTGGCCGCGCCAGAACTGGACTACACGCTCCATCTCTTCCTCAGAGACAAAGCAGCCCTGCACGCGCACCGGGTATCCGGCGTCCGCCGCCAGGTAGAGCATGTCCCCTTTCCCCATCAACGTCTCTGCGCCCGGCATGTCGAGAACCACCCGTGAATCGACCTGGCTGACCGTGGCGAACGATATGCGGGCCGGAAAGTTGGCTTTGATCAGGCCCGTGACCACGTCGGTGCTGGGGCGCTGCGTCGCCACGATCAGGTGAATGCCGGTGGCGCGGGCCATCTGGGCAATGCGGCACAGGGTACGTTCGACCTCGTCGGGAGCGAGCATCATCAGGTCGGCCAGCTCGTCTATCAGCACGACCATGCGCGGGATGGTCGGCTCTCCTTTGCGCTTCATCACGCGGTTATAGTCTTCCAGGTTGCGTGCCGTGGCGGCGGCGAACAGTTTGTAGCGCCGGTCCATCTCCAGCGCCACCCAGCGCAATACTTTGACCACCCGCTCCAGGTCTACCTCCGCCCGCCCGTAGAGGTGGGGCAGCCCGTTGAACCGCACCAATTCGACCATCTTGGGGTCAATCATCACCAGCCTCAATTGCTGCGGTGTGTTGTTATAAATCAGGCAGGTGGTGAGCGCTTTGATGCAGACCGATTTGCCCGAACCGGTGGTGCCGGCGATCAGCAGGTGCGGCATAGTAGAAAGATCGGCCACCACCGGCTCACCGGCCACGTCGCGGCCCAGGGCAAAAGCCAGCGGCGATTTCAGCTTGCGGAATTCGTCCGTCGCCATCACCTCGCGGACGCCCACCAGTTGTATCTGGCTGTTGGGCACTTCGATGCCGACGATGGCCCGCCCCGGCACCGGGGCCTCGACGCGGAGGCGAGGGGCCGCCAATGCCAGCGCCAGGTCATCCGCCAGGGTGCTGATCTGGCTCACCCGCACCTTGCGCCCGGTGGAGCCGGAGCGCTCGACAAAGCCGGGCCGGACGCCGAACTGGGTGACGGTGGGGCCAACGCGCACTTCGGCGACTTCGACCGGCAGGCCGAACTGGCCCAGCGTCTCTTCGATGATGCGCGATTTGGTGCGGATTTCCTCGTCGCTCAGCGCCGGGCCGCGCGGCTCGCTCAACAGGTCGAGCGCGGGGAGCGTGAATTCGCGCTGGCGCGGTGTGGGGGCGGGAGGGGGGAGGCAATTGGAGCCGGCGCAGGTGTGGCGGGGCGTGGGGTGCGGACGGGACGCGCCTGGCGGGGTGGAGCCGGCTCGGGTGGCGCTGTGGTTGGGCGTGATGCGGGTCGCGCCCGCGCCGCCGGGGCTGGACGGGCGGGGCGCGGTCGCTCCGTCTGCGCCGCCGGTCTGGCGGGCCGGGCCGCTGGCCGCCGGTTCGTCAGGGCTATCCAGGCGGCGGCTGCGGTTTGCCATGCCTCGGCCGCCGTCACGTCAAAGGTCAACCCCAGGCCCAGGATAGCCAGCGCCAGCAGGATGACCGCCGCCACCGGCCAGCCCACGTAATTCGAGAGGGTGACGGACACGGCCCAGCCGATCAAACCCCCGCCCTGGCTTGGGTCGACCAATCCCCATGCCGCGTCGCCCCGCCCCAGGATGGTGTGCGTCAGCGCCAGCAAACTGAAAAAGGCCAATTCCGCGCCGACGAACGGTCGCCAGCGCCACTTTAACGGATGGTCGAGGTGGTGCTGGAGCCACAGCAACCCGGCCAGGAGGATAGTCGCGGCGACGGGGTAGACTCCCCATCCAAACCAATGGCGCAGCCAGTTCACCCAGGCATTGGCCCAGCGTCCCTGCGTCACCCGGAACAAGGTCAGCAAGGTGATTACCCCGGTCGCCACGATTCCCAGGGCCAGGATTTGTTGCAGCAGCGGGTCGGTGAGGATGGCCCACCAGTTGATGCCGGGTGACGGTTTCTTTTGGCTTCGTTTCGTCATAATACCAACCTCATTGCCTGGCCTGCCGCAGACTCAGTTTCATGCGGCGTTGTTCTGCGTTGATCCCAAGCACGCGGATGGTGACGGTGTCCCCTTCTTGCACCACGTTGCGGGGGTGGATGAAATTCTCCTCCGCCAGCTCCGAGATGTGGATCAGTCCCTCCACTCCATCCGTCACACGCACAAAGGCCCCGAAGTCAACCACGCGGGTGATTGTTCCCTCTACGATCTGCCCGACCTGGTACTGTTCCGCGATATTCTGCCAGGGGTCGGGCTGCAATCGTTTGACGCTCAACTTTACCCTGCCGCACTCCCGGTCCACGTCGAGCACGTATACCTCGACAGTTTGCCCCGGTTCGAGGAGGTCGCTGGGGTGCTCCACCCGTTTCCACGCCAACTCGGAGACGTGTATCAGTCCTTCCAGCCCGCCCAAATCCACGAACGCGCCGAACGAGCACAGGCTGGTGACGCTTCCTGTCCGTATGTCGCCTGGTGAGAGAGTGTCCAGCAATTCCTGGCGACGGGAGTTGTCCGAGTGGAGCGCCCGCTCCGAGAGGATAAAGCGGTGCTGCTCCGGGTTCAGTTCGATGACCTTGAGGCGCAGCCGGGTGCCGACGAGTTGCTCCATCTCGGCGCGTCGTTCCTCCTCACTGGCACGGGGGGAGAGTTCGATCAGATGAGAGGCAGGGACGAACCCATGCAGCCCCTCCCATTCGACCAGTACCCCGCCCCGGTTGCACCCTATCACCGGTAGCTCGATTATTTTACCCTGCTCCATCGCCAGGCTGGCTTTTTCCCATTCGCCTGCCAGGTCGGCCTGCGGCAGCGGCTCCATGTCGCCGGGTGACGGTTCGCTTACCCAACCGAGTATCTGCGCCGCTGCCGGGGCTGCCCGTCCATTCTCGCCATCTTGTAAGAGCGATTCCCAATACCCCTCGTCCAGCGGCAAGTTTTCCGCGCTCCATTCCTCTCTCTGCCCCATCGTCGTTATTGCCTCCGTGTCACTCCCCGATTATCTTGACCAGCACCCGTTTTCTGCGCCGCCCGTCGAACTCGCCGTAGAATATCTGCTCCCACGGCCCAAAATCCAATTTGCCATTCGTCACTGCCACTACCACCTCGCGCCCCATCACCTGCCGTTTCAGGTGCGCGTCTCCGTTGTCCTCGCCGGTGCGGTTGTGGCGATACCGGTCGAGCGGCTCGTGCGGGGCCAGTTGTTCCAGCCATTCCTCGTAATCGGCGTGCAACCCCCGCTCGTCGTCGTTGATGAAAACGGAGGCTGTGATGTGCATCGCGTTGACCAGCACCAGGCCCTCCTGGATCCCGCTCTCGCGGAGGCACTGCTCCACCTGGGGCGTGATGTTGATGAACGCCCGCCGGGTGGGCGTGTTGAACCACAATTCTTGCCGGTAGCTTTTCATTTCTCTCCTTTCCGGTTGACAACGGGCCGGGGAAAATAGTTGTTGTTGGATTATATGGCGGTGCGGGGGCCTTGTCAAACGGCTGCTTGTTTTTGGTTGTTCAGTTCCTCCCGCTCCATCTCGGCCAATATCTGGGCCACGGCCTCGATGGCGATCCTCTGTTTGCGGTACAAATCCGATTCGCTCATCGCCAGCCGCATGGCGATCTCGCGCACCCGCCGCCCCTGGAGGAATTTGAGTTCGAGGATGTTGTACAGAATCCATTCCGGCGTCGTCATCTCCCGCTGTCCTTCCGGGCGCAGTCGCTCGATGGCCTGCTTGAGCACGTCCCGCAGGGCGGTCAGTGTGTTGTCCCCGTGTTCCTGCGTCGCCCGCTCGACCAGGCGCAGCCCCAGGAGTGGGCTGGCGGTCAGTTTTGGCCCGCCCCAATAGTGGGTGAGCGCCCCTTTGACCCATTCTGGGAACCTGGATGATTCGACCGGGCTGAACTGGGCGAGTGCTCTATCTCCAACGTAATACATCACCCCACGGCGGCGCTGAATGTCCTCGATTTCGGGGATGATCTGCCGCAGGGCGCTGAAAAGCCCCTGTTGCAGTTTGCGGTCCTCCAACGCTGCCGCTGCCTGGGAGATCAGGACGTCCATACTCTCCCGCTCCTCCGGGAGCAAGTCCGGCTCCGGTGCACGAGCGGTGATGCCGATCATGCCGATGACCGCGTCCCGGCTCTTGGCGTGTAATGGAACCAGCCAGTAGCCATCCCACACGAATATTCCGCCGTGCCGCTCCACCTGCCGCTCCACCAGTGAACCCGGTTCCGGCGGCGTGGGGGCGGCGTTGCTTTCCTCCAGTGACCCGCAGACTACTTCCAGGTGGGGGACACCGTCGTCCACTACCGTCACGAAGGCGGCGTCCGCCCGCAGCAGGTCGCACAGGGCGGTGAGCACGTTTTCCAGGAATTGGTGCAGATCGGTCGTCGTCAGCAGCCGGGTGCTCAACCCCTGGATCCATTCGATCTCGGGCTGGTCGCGGCGATAGAGCGCCCGGTCAATCAGCGGTTTGGCGGCTTCGATCCCCAGTTGCATGAGCAGGACGACGCCGACGACGCCAAAGAGCATCAAGCGGCGGCTGGGCAGGCCGAGCCATCCCTCCGCCTGGGACGTGGCGACGATCACCACGACTGTCAGCGTGGCGACAACCGGCCCGCGCAACAAAAAGCGCACCAGCCGGTGCTTGACCACCCGGTCGGGGGTGAGGGCGCCGAAAAAGGCCACGCTATAGGCCAGGAGTATCAACATCAGCCCAATTCCCACGTTGCCCAACACCAGCAACAACCAGAGCGCCAGACCGGGGGCGTAGGAGGGCCATCCGGTCAACAGCAGATAGGGAAAGACGCCGGCTGCCGGCGCGGCAAAGGTGGCCGCCAGGTAGGCCATCCGGCGGCGCGAGGTCGAAGTCAGGCAGCGGCGGCGTGCCCACAGGACGTTGCCCGCTCCCCAAACCAGACAGGCGAGAAAGTAGACGACAAAGAACGGAAAGAGCGGCCCCGGCAGCAGGTGAGGAGCGTCGTGAGTCAGCACACCATCGTGCGCCACCAAATCGGTAAAGGCCACTCCCAGCAGCAAAGACGCGCTCAAGAGGTAGCTGACGCGCACGGCGTTATCGCGGAAGTGGCTGCGAGCGCCCGTGGTGGTCAACAGAGCGTTGGAAAAACTCAGATAAGCGGGCGGGGTAAAGGCGATCCCCACCCATTGCAACCGCAGCCAGGGAATAGCCGCCGCCACGTTCGTGGTGCCGGAGAGGGCCAGGTCTACAAAGTAGGCGAGCGTCGTGCACGCGAGGAGCGTGACGAACGAGCGGGCCACGCTGCTGCGCAGGTTGTAGATGACCAGGTAGAGCAAAAAAGCGCCGGAGACGATGACGATGCCCGAGGCCAACACAGTGTTGAGTAATTCGAACAGCTTTTCCAGTTCTAACAAAGGGAGTTCCATCAATTTGTCAGCCGAAAAATCCTTTCTTCTTGCCGGGGGAACACGGATATTGTACCCTGTGTTCAAACAGTGGTCAAGGTCTCGGCCCGCTGCGGTATCTCGACGACGAACCGGGCCTACTCACTTGACGAAACCCGCCTTTTCCGTTACAATCGCCCCAGTTTCTAGTCGGCTTTCAGGGAGCGTGATGTTTGAGAATCTGAGCGATAAACTCCAGGCCGTCTTTCGACGGTTGGGCAAACGGGGCATTCTGCGTGAAAGTGACGTTGACCAGGTGCTGCGCGAGATTCGTCTGGCCCTGTTGGAGGCCGACGTACATTACAAAGTGGTCAAAGATTTCATCGCCCGCGTGCGCGAGCAGGCCATCGGGGCCGAAATCACCAAGAGCCTCAGCCCGGCCCAGCAAGTGATCAAAATCGTCCACCAGGCATTGATAGATACCCTGGGTGAAGCGGGGCGGCTGGAATTGAAAGGAAAAGCGCCCTACGTCATCATGCTGGTGGGGCTGCAAGGCTCCGGCAAGACGACGACGGTGGCAAAGTTGGCCCGCTACCTCAAACAAGAGGGACACCTGCCTATGATGGTCGCCGGCGACACCTACAGGCCGGCCGCCGTCACCCAGCTCGAGATTTTGGGCCACCAGTTGGAACTGCCGGTCTACGGCGAAGGGCAACGCGCCCGCCCGCCCAAAATCTGCACCCACGGTATCCGTGAGGCGCGGCGGCAGGGCTGCGACGTGGTCATCCTGGATACCGCCGGGCGGCTGCAAATTGACTCTGAGATGATGGCGGAACTGGAAGCGGTCCAGCGGGCGGCGAAACCGGTCGAGACACTCCTGGTGGCCGACGCGATGACGGGCCAGGAGGCGGTGAACGTGGCGGCCGGGTTCCACCAACGCATCGGGTTGACCGGGTTGATTCTGACCAAGGTGGACGGCGACGCGCGGGGTGGGGCGGCCATCAGCATGCGGGCCGTCACCGGCGTGCCGATCAAGTTCCTGGGCACGGGGGAAAAGGCGGATGCGCTAGAGACCTTTTACCCCAAACGGCTGGCCGACCGTATCCTGGGGATGGGGGATATGATGACCCTCATCGAGCGGGCGGAGGCAGTCTTTGACGAGGAACAGGCCGCCCGCATGGAACGCAAATTCCGCGCGGCCAGCTTTGACCTGAACGACTTTTTGGAACAATTCCAGCAGATCAAAAAGATGGGGTCGGTGAACCAGATTCTCGACCTGATACCGGGGGCGGGGCAATTGACCGCCGGCGTTTCGGCGGAGGAAACCGAACGCGGGTTCAAGCGGACTGAGGCCATCATCCTTTCGATGACGCCGGAGGAGCGCCACAAGCCGCGCATGATCAACAGTAGCCGCAAAAAGCGCATTGCTCGCGGCAGCGGCACGACGGTGCAGGAGGTGAACTCGTTGCTAAAGCAATTCCGCCAGATGCAAGGAATGCTCAAGCGGATGAGCAAGGGGCAAAAGGGCCTGCGCGGGATGATGCGCATGTTTGGGTAATCAACCTCTCCTGGTCTGTAGAGAGGATATTTACAAAGCGAGGAGGACAATTGATCATGAAGGCGCACCAGGTTGACTATCAGATTTTCGGCGACGATCTGCAATTCGTAGAGATCGAACTGGACCCGGCTGAGACGGTGATCGCAGAGGCCGGGATGATGATGTACATGGAGGACGGCATCAGTTTCGAGACCAAGATGGGTGATGGCTCCAAACCCAAGGCCGGGTTCCTGGACAAGGTGGTGAGTGTTGGTAAGCGGGCGCTCACCGGCGAATCGCTGTTCATGACACATTTCACCAGCACCGCGAGCGCGGGCAAGCGACACGTGGCCTTTGGAGCGCCATATCCGGGCAAGATCATTGCGATTGACCTGGACGAGGCAAACGGCGAATTGATCTGCCAGAAGGATTCCTTCCTCTGCGCTGCGCTGGGCACCGAGTTGAGCATTGCTTTCAATAAAAAGTTGGGGGCGGGACTCTTTGGCGGTGAAGGATTCATCCTCCAGCGGCTGCGCGGTGACGGCATGGTCTTTATCCACGCCGGCGGCACGATTGTAGAAAAGCGCCTCGCCGGCGAAAAAATACTGGTTGATACCGGCTGCATCGTCGCTTTCGAAAACAGTATCAACTATGACATCCAGCGGGCCGGGAACCTGAAATCTATGGTGCTGGGCGGCGAGGGGCTGTTCCTGGCTACCTTGCAGGGGACGGGGCGCGTCTGGCTCCAATCGCTGCCGTTCTCCCGTCTGGCCGACCGCATCCTGAAATTTGCGCCCTCGGCGGGCGGCAAGAGCGCGGGCGAAGGCTCGATCATCGGCGGAGCGGTCAAGCTGTTGCAGCAATGAGTTTTTGAGCAAAAAGCCAGGCTACCGGGATTTGGCAATCTCCGGGGAGCGATTCTAAATTTGACGAGTCTCTCGATTCGACGATTTCTAATTCTTCAAACACAACTAGAGGAGTAATATGGTAAAAATCAGATTGCGCCGCGTAGGCGCGAAAAAGCAGCCCAGCTACCGCGTGGTAGTGACCGATTCGCGGGCTCCGCGCGACGGGCGTTTCATCGAGGTGATCGGCTTTTACAACCCGCGCACCGAGCCGGAGACGGTCGAGATCAAAGAGGAGCGGGCGCTGCATTGGTTGAGCGTCGGGGCGCAGCCGAGCGACGCCGTGGCCCGGTTACTAAAGCAGCGAGGCACGTTGGCACGCCTCGAACGGCTCAAAAAGGGCGAGTCTCTCGAATCGCTGCTGGCCGAGGCGGAAGAAGCGGCCCTGGCAGCGCCGGCGGTCAACCCCAAGACCCGTCCGAACCACGCCGGGCCGGAGGCCACGACACCCGAGCCGCAGCCCACCGAAGAAACCCAAGAAGCCGAGGTGGAAGAGGCGGCTGAATCTGCTGGGGTGGAAGAGGAGGGTGAGGAGCAACCAGCAGAGGAATAGAATTTCCCCCGCCGCAGTGGAGCACTCCCCAACTGCGTTTCCGCACCAGATAACGTCTGCATCAACCAGATACAGGAGGGAGGAGCAATGACGTCAATGAAAGAACTGGTCGAATTCATCGCCAGATCGCTGGTGGATGATCCATCCCAGGTACACGTCTCCGAGATCGAGGGAGAGACCTCGGTAATCTTGGAACTGCGAGTAGGCCCGGAAGACATGGGGCGCGTGATTGGCAGGGGCGGGCGGACAGCGAATGCCATTCGCTCACTCGTCCGTGTGCTCGCCGCCAAGCAGGGAAAGCGGGTCACTCTCGAAATCGTCTAAGTGCCAATGTGTGCCGCTGCACAACGTGATAGTGAGAACGATAGAGGCTCAGGGGGAGCGGGTATACCTGAGCCTCGTTACTTAACGGTTGGGCGAGTGCTGCGACCGCACGGCGTCCGGGGCGAGTTGCGCGTTGGAATTCTCACCGATTACCCCGAACGGCTGGGGCAACACGTCTATTTTTACCTGGCCCGTCCCGATTCCCCCGCCGCAGCGCAGCCCCGCCTGGTGGAGAAATGGCGTCTGCACAGAGGCGCTATGCTGCTCAAACTCGCCGGCTGCGACGACCGCGACCAGGCCGAAGAGTTGCGTGGCTTTCTCGTGCAAATTCCTTTCGAGGAGGCCGTGCCGCTCGAGGAGGGAGAGTATTATTACTTTCAACTGCCCGGCCTGCGGGTAGAGACGGAGGAAGGAGAACTGTTGGGGCTGGTGGTGGAAGTGATAGATACCGGAGCCAACGATGTCTACGTCGTGCGCGGGCCGGGGGGCGATCTGCTCCTGCCGGCTATTGATGACGTGATACTCAATCTCGACCTGCAGGCGCGGCGGATGACGGTGCGCCTGCTTCCGGGCACGCTGCCGGAGGATGGGAAATGAGCGATCCGCGCTATTGGGTTGGGTTCAACGTCGTGCGCGGCATTGGCCCGGTGCGGCTGCGGGCGCTGGTTGATTATTTCGGCGACGTGCAGACCGCCTGGAGCGCCCCCTCCCAGGAGCTGCTTCGCGCCGGGCTGGACCGCCGTTCGCTGGAAAACTTGCTCGCGGCCAGGGGCACGCTCGACCTGGATCGGCAGATGGAACGGGTCGCAGCCACGGGCGCCAGAGTGCTCACCTGGGAAAGTGACGATTATCCCCGCCTCTTGTACGAAATCGCCGATCCGCCGCCGGTGCTCTACGTCAAAGGGACACTCACGGAGGAGGACGCCTGGGCGGTGGCGGTGGTCGGCACGCGGCGGGCCTCGGTCTATGGGCGGGAGGTGACGCGCCGTTTGTCTCAGGCGTTATCCCGCAGCGGCATCACCATCGTCAGCGGGCTGGCGCGGGGGATCGATACCGAAGCGCACCGCGCGGCGTTACGGAGCGGGGGCCGCACCATCGCCGTGTTGGGTTGCGGCATTGACCGGGTCTACCCGCCGGAAAACCGCAAACTGGCCCGGGAAATCGTCGCCCACGGCGCACTGGTCAGCGACTATCCGGTGGGAACGCCGCCGGAGGGACGCAATTTCCCGCCGCGCAACCGCATCATCAGCGGGTTGAGCCTGGGCGTGCTCATCACCGAGGCGGGAATGCGGAGCGGGGCACGCATCACCGCCGACTTTGCCGCCGAGCAGGGGCGGGACGTCTTTGCCGTGCCCGGCTCTATCCTCACACAGGGCAGCGTCGGCACGAATGCGCTCATTCAGGATGGGGCCAAAGCGGTGCTCCGCCCGGAGGACGTGTTGGAGGAACTGAACTTGACCATGGTGGCGGAGCAGACCGAGGCCCGCCAGGTGCTTCCGACCAACGAGACGGAGGCGGCATTGCTGACTTACCTCTCGGCCGAGCCTGTTCACGTGGACGAGCTGCGGCGGCAGGTGGGGATGCCCATCGCCCAGGTGTCCAGCACGCTGGCTTTGATGGAGCTAAAGGGAATGGTGCGTCAGGCGGGCGGGATGAGATACGTCGTGGCCCGTGAACCGGGCGTGGAGTACGTGGTAGAGTGAGCGGCAAAGCGTCACGGGCGAGCCTCGGGCCGGAGGTCGGAGAGGTACTCGACATTCATCGCCTGCTCCGCGCCGAGTATGGCGATCATCCCCGGCATCCGGACGACCCCGTCGGAACGCTGGTCAACACCATCCTCTCGCAGAACACCAACGACCGTAACAGAGACCTGGCATTTGCCCGGCTGCGGGAACGTTTCCCCACCTGGGAGGCGGTGCGCGACGCGCCGGGGGACGAGTTGGTGGAGGCGATCCGCCCGGCCGGCCTGGCGCCCACCAAGGGGCCGCGTATCCAGGGCGCTCTGCGCCGCATCACGGAGGAGCGGGGGAAAATAGAGCTGGGGTTCCTCACAGAGAGGGGACTGGAAGAGGCGCGGGCCTGGTTGCTGGATATTCCCGGAGTCGGCCCCAAGACCGCCGCCATCGTGTTGCTGTTTGCGCTGGGAATGCCGGCCTTTCCGGTAGATACGCACATCCACCGGGTGACGCGCCGCCTGGGTTTGATCCCGGAAAAGAGCAGCCGCGAACAGGCCCACGGGTTGCTGGAGCGGATTGTCCCGGCGGAGATATATTATCCTTTTCACATCAACCTGATCGAGCACGGGCGGGCCATCTGCCACGCTCGCAGGCCCGAATGTGGCCGCTGTGTGTTGCAAGCGCACTGTAACAGTTTGGGGAAGCCGGGTTTCCAGTACCCGTTCCCGTAGCGCAAGTTGGTAACTTGCGGGGTGGCAAGTTGGCAACTTGCCCTACCTTTCGTAGCGCAAGTTGGTAACTTGCGG
>CAYNVC010000013.1:12390-16553 GCA_964400615.1 uncultured Anaerolineales bacterium
GGTGGCAAGTTGGCAACTTGCCCTACCTTTCGTAGCGCAAGTTGGTAACTTGCGGAGTGGCAAGTTGGCAACTTGCCCTACCTTTCGTAGCGCAAGTTGGTAACTTGCGGGGTGGCAAGTCGGTGGTTTGAGGAAGGAGAGGGGACTATGCGCATAGGCCAGATGACCGAGGTTTACAAACCGGTTATCAATGGGGTCACAAACTTTGTCTCGCTTCACAAACGCACCCTGGAATCGTGGGGACACAAAGTTTTCGTCTTTACCCTGGGGGACGAGGATTACGAGGACGACGAGCTGTACGTCATCCGCTCCCCTGCCATCCCGCTCTCTGATACGGGCTATCACCTCAGCTTTCGCTTTTCCCACCGCGCCCGCAAAAAAATCAAGACGATGGACGTGTTGCACGTTCATCACCCCTTCATCAGCGGGCGGCAGGCGATCAGCATGGGCAAGCGGTACGACATCCCCGTCGTCTACACCAACCATACCCGTTATCACATCCAGGCCCGTTATTACATCCCGTTCATCCCGGAAGAGTTCTCGGTGGCTTTTCTGGAGGCTTATATGCCTCACTTTGCCGAACAATGCGACCTCGTCGTCGCTCCCTCGCGGGGAATCAAACGGGTGCTCCAAGACCTGGGCGTGACCTGCAACATCGAGGTCATACCCAACGGCATAGACGTGGCCCAGTTCCAACACCCCCTCGCACCGCTATCGAAACGCGCCCTGGGTCTCGCCGACCGCGCGCTGGTGGCTATCACGGTGGGACGGCTGGGGCCGGAGAAAAACCTGCCGTTCCTGTTGCGTGCTTTTACCAACATCGCCGCCGACGTGCCGGATTTGCACCTGGTCGTCATCGGCAGCGGGCCGGAGGAAGAGTACCTGGCGGAGATGGCGCATTTGCTGGGGTTATCGTCGCGCATTCACCTGGTCGGTGCAGTTCCCTACGAACAAATCCCCAATTGGTTGGCGATGGCCGACTTTTTCGTCCTGTCCTCGGTGAGCGAATCACATCCGCTGGTCGTGCTGGAAGCGATGGCTGCCGGGCTGCCGGTGCTGGGCATACCTTGTCCGGGCGTCGAAGATACCGTCGCGGACGGAGCCAACGGTCTACTCAGTTCGGAGAATGGGAGCGCGTTCGCGGCCTCGATGCGCCGTATGGCGACGGAGCCCAGGTTACGGGCCAAACTGGCTGCCGGAGCGCGGGATACGTGCGAGCAATATGACATTCGCCGCACCTCGGCCACGCTGCTGGCCCACTACGAACGGCTGGTCGAGGAGCGGAGGCGCAAACGAGCCGAGGCGGAACGCGGGGACTGATCATTGTGAAATCCAGACGTGGCCTGGCCGAAATTCACATCGCCACACTCTTTTTTGGCTTTGCAGGTCTGTTTGGCCGGGTTCTCTCCCTCAGCCCCGTGGCCATAGTTTTTGGCCGGACGTTTTTCGCCGGGTTGGTGCTCCTCGTCACAGTTTTGTTCCTGGGCGAGCGGTTGGCGGTGCACTCGGCGCGTGATCTGGCGACGCTGGCTCTATCTGGTGCGGTGTTGGCGATTCACTGGTTCACCTTTTTCCATTCTATCCAGATTTCGACCGTGGCGGTTGGGTTGCTCACCTTTTCGACCTTTCCAATGTTCGTCACCTTTATGGAACCGTACTTTTTTGCCGAACGGCTGCGTCTCTTTGATGTCCTGGTCGCCGTGATCGTGATCGCGGGACTGGTTCTAGTCGTTCCAGAGTTTGATTTCAGCAACAACGTGACCAGAGGAGCATTTTGGGGCGTGCTGGCCGGGTTCACGTTTGCGGCGCTTGCGCTGTTGAACCGCTGGCTCGTTCGAACCTACTCGCCCCTGGTCGTGACCTTTTACCAGCACAGCTTTGCCGCCGCGTTCACTCTGCCGCTGCTGGTGTACACGTGTCCCTCCCCCACGCGCCAGGACATACTCTTGTTGTTTATCCTGGGCGTCGTCTGCACGGCATTGGCCCAAACGTTGTACATTCACAGCCTGGTTCACATCAAGGCGCAGTTGGCCGGAGTGATCTCGAGCCTGGAACCGGTGTACGGGATAATTTTCGCCCTCGTGCTGTTGGGCGAGATTCCGGCGTGGCGGACTATGGCTGGCGGCGGAGTCATACTTGGGGCGGTATTTCTGGCAATGTGGCGTCAGATGTCGAACCCCGGCGCGGACGGCGGGAGGTGACTGTGGGTGACGGACGGGTGCGGTTGGGCCGGCGGGGAGAGGAATTGGCCGCCCGCGAGTTGGCCCGCTGGGGCTATGAAATCGTGGCCCGCAACTGGCGCTGCCAGATCGGTGAGGTGGACGTGATAGCCCGCCAGGGTGAAGCCTGGTACTTTTTCGAGGTTCGCACGCGGCGCGGGCGCAGGTTCGGCACGCCGGAGGAATCGGTCACCCGGGCCAAACGGCAGCGTATGATTGACGTGGCGCTCACCTACCTGGGCGAGCACGACCTCGACGTGGACTGGCGCGTTGGATTCGTGGCGGTCGAGATGGACCGGGCAGGTCACTTGCGACGGTTGGAGATATATGAGAGCATCACCTGAGCCAGCGAGAAGCAGGATGCAGGAAGCAACCCGCCATTCGCCATTCGCCCATTCGCCCATTCGCCATTCGCCATTCGCCATTCGCCATTCGTTATTGGTACTCGTCGGCCCGACGGCAGTGGGCAAAACGGCGCTCTCGCTCCATCTGGCCGAGTGGTTGGGGGGCGAGGTCGTCTCTGCCGATTCGCGCCTGTTCTACCGGGGGATGGACATCGGCACGGCCAAGCCTGCGCCGGAGGAGCGTGCCCGCGTGCCCCATCACCTGCTCGACATCGCCGCCCCCGACGAGACGGTGGGACTGGCCGAGTTCCAGGATCGAGCATACGCCGCCATCGCCGCCATCCACGCTCGCGGCAACCTGCCGCTCCTGGTGGGGGGCACGGGACAGTACGTGCGGGCGGTAGTGGAGGGGTGGCGCGTGCCCCGCGTCCCCCCAGACCCTGCCCTGCGGGCCGATTTGGAAGCGCAGGCCGGGCGCGAAGGTGCGGCGGCGCTGCACGCCCGTCTGGCCCAGTTGGATCCGGTCGCCGCGCAGCGGATCGATTTTCGGAACGTGCGCCGGGTCATCCGCGCCCTGGAGGTCTGCCTCGTCACGGGACGGCCCATCTCGGAGCAGCAGGGCAGGCAAAAGCCACCGTACCGCCTGCTCCAGATCGGTCTGACGATGGAGCGGCAAGCCCTCTATGCCCGCGCCGACCGGCGGGTGGAGGCGATGATGGCCGCCGGTTTGGCGGACGAGGTGCGCCGTTTGGTCGAGGCGGGGTACGGGTGGGAGCTGCCGGCGATGTCTGGGCTGGGATACGGGCAATTCAAGCCCTACCTGGAGGGGCAGGCGACGTTGGAAGAGGTCGCGGCGGAGATCAAGCGGGCGACGCGGGGTTTCATCCGTCGGCAATACAACTGGTTCCGCCTGGACAACCCGGCCATCCATTGGTTCGACGTTGCCGAGACGGCGGTGGAAGAGATAGAGGCGCTGGTCAGCGCGTGGCTAAAGGAGCAAAACAATGCAGATACGTCCGGCACAACCGAGTGACCTGGAAGCGTGCGTCGCGCTGGATCACTCTTACACCACCGCCAGGGTGTGGCAGATGGAGGCGCGGGAGGAGAACGGCGTGCTGACGAACGTCTTTCGGACGGCTGATTTGCCGCGCGAGGTGCGGGTCAGCTACCCGCGCCAGGGGGACGAATTGCTGACCGGGTGGCGGCGGCGGGATGGCTTTTTGGTGGCGGAGGAACAAGATCGCGTCTGCGGCTACGTCGCTCTGACCGGGGAGGCCGAGTTAGGTATCGCGCGGGTAGGAGACCTGGTGGTTGATCGGCGGTGGCGGCGGCGCGGCATAGGGACGGCGCTGCTGCGGGCCGCCGCGCAGTGGGGGCGCGAGCAGGAACTGGGCTGGATGCTGGTCGAGGTACAGACCAAGAACTATCCCGCCATCAAACTTTGCCGGTCGCTGGGATTGGTGTTTTGCGGTTACAACGACCATTATTGGCCCAGCCGCGACATCGCCCTGTTTTTCGGCGAGTCTTTGCGCTAAACACCTGGGACAGATTTCTTTGGAGAGAGCACCCGCCTCTTAATAGCCGCGCACGACGAGGGGCA
>CAYNVC010000014.1:0-16260 GCA_964400615.1 uncultured Anaerolineales bacterium
TCCGCGAGTATCGCAACGACGACGTTGATTTCGCCGTCGTCTCCAACCCCGAGTTTCTGCGCGAAGGGGCCGCCATCAGCGACTTTATGACCCCCGACCGGATCGTGCTGGGATCGCTGAACCGGGAAGCGGCGGAACAGGTCGCCCAATTGTACCTCCCGCTGCGGGCGACGATCATGATCACCGACCTGCGCACGGCAGAGATGATCAAGTACGCCTCCAACGCCTTTCTGGCGACGCGCATCTCGTTCATCAACGAAATTTCCAACATCTGCGAGGCACTGGGAGCCGACGTCAAAGAAGTTGCCACCGGAATGGGATACGATCAACGCATCGGGCATGCTTTCCTCGACGCTGGATTGGGATACGGTGGCTCCTGCTTCCCCAAGGACGTCAAGGCGCTGGCCTATATGGCCGAGGTCAAGGGCCGGCATCCGCAATTGCTGCGGGCGGTGATGGAGATAAATCACTATCAACGGCGGGCAGTGGTGCGCAAACTGGAAGAGGCACTGGACGGGCTGCGCGGCAAGACAATCGGCCTGCTGGGGCTGGCGTTCAAACCAAACACCGACGACATGCGCGAAGCCCCATCGGTTCACGTGGCCCACATCTTGCAGGGAGAGGGCGCTCACGTGCGGGCTTATGACCCGGTGGCAATGCAGGTCGCCGCGCGAATGCTCCCCGACGTGGAGTTGGCGGACGACGTCTACACACTGGCGAAAGGCTGCGACGCGCTAGTCGTCGTCACCGAGTGAAACGAGTTCAAGAACCTGGATATGGAGCGCATCCGGGACTCGATGAACCGGCCCGTGTTCGTGGACGGACGCAATATCTATGACCCAGCAGAGATGAAAGAACTGGGCTTTTACTATCGTGGTATGGGCCGGGGTTACGAGGAATAAGAAAACCATCAGCCCACAACTTTCGACGGGGAGATTTAACGATGGCAGAATGGTTTCTCTCACTGGAAAATTTCAAGTCCATTCACCGGTTAGAGCGGTTACACGGTCGGGCCATCACCTTGCTCCTCGGCCCCAATAACGCCGGAAAGACTTCGCTGCTCCAGGCACTACTCTTGCTCAAGGGAAGTCTCGCCTATCCCGAAGCAGTTCTCTCCTTTCGCAACGATCTGCTAGACCTGGGTAGCTTTCGGGGCACAGTGACCGAGGGGGAAGAGAGCATCGCCATCACCCTGGGTAGCGATAGCGATGAAACGTGGCAATTCTTCTTGCGGGTGGACACACGAGAAGGGACTCTTCAGATACGTGAGTGCGAGATCACTGCAAACCAGGCCCATTTTCTCTACTCCCGCCCCTTCTCAAAAGCCCCCGTGATAGAGTACAGAGGCAACAAAACAAAAACGCACGCGGGAGGGAGTTGGGTTCCGGAAAAACTAAAGTGGAAGAGTTTTCTACCACAAGGGTTTCCCCCCAACCTTCCGACGTTCGACACCGGGTATCCCTCGCGTTTTCTGGACGCACTCCATTACATTGGGCCTCTCCGTGTCTACCCAAAGCGATATTATCCTTTCCAACATCCTCCCACGTTCGGAGTGGGAGTTGAAGGAAAGTGGGCACCGTACATCCTGCGAACAGCCAACGTGGAACAGTTGCGAGACTTGCGCCAGTGGGTAGGACGAGGTGGTTTTGGACTTGTTCAGGACGTCCGCGTCCGCGACATAAAACACGAGTCCAATTTCGTAGTGGAGGTAAACATCCGGGGACAGTGGATCAACCTGCGAGACGTGGGATTTGGTATGTCGCAGTTGCTGCCCATCGTAATAGAGAGCATACTCGCGCCTGCGACGCAGTCACAGGAGCCACTCTTGCTCCTGGAGCAACCAGAGATTCACCTTCACCCCAAAGCGCAAGCCAACCTGGGCGCTTTTATCGCCGAAATGGCCCGAAAAGGACGGAACTATTTAATCGAAACGCACAGCGAGTACATGGTGATGCGTCTGGCGACCGAGGTGCGGCGCGGCAATATCTCACCGGACGATATTACGATATACTTTTTGAGTTTAGATGAGCACGGTCACACCCAATTCCAACACATCGCCCTGGAAAAAGATGGGCGGCTGCCTCCACCCAGTGAATGGCCTGAAGGTTTCTTCGACACCGACATTGACGAAGCTGATGCCTTTCTGTCAGCCTCACCCGCACTGGTGGGAGGATGATAGATGAGCCGGGTAGTTTTGGATACAGACGTTTTATCCTCGGCTTCACCGATTGAGGAAGAACGAGCCTCGAAAGGATGGAAATTGCTCCAATGCCTGGTCAGGGGAGAACATTCCTTGTTGGTTTCTCCCACTCTGTGGGAAGAATATCGTCGCGTTCCGGCTCACCTGTCGGGGCGACGCAAATTAGCCCGCTTCGCTTTTACCAGAATAGAGATGGTTCCCGACCCACAAGACGGTGAGGCAAGAGAACGGTTAGCGCAACTAGGAGTGGATGTCAAAGACGTCGGCTGGGTGCTGACCGCTGCCGAGTACGGGGCCGTCTTCGTCACCTGGGAAAAGTACGCCCCCAGACGACGCAAGAGCAACGAAAGGGAACAAATTCATCAACGTGTGGTGCGAGACGTGGAATCAGAGTGGCAAGTCCATATCTGGCATCCAGACTATGCACTCAGGCGACTGTGCCCTGAATCCAACTGAAAACGGAGGAAACTGTGGATGTTCTCAAGACAACTCTGAACAACGGCCTGACAGTCCTGATCAAAGAATCGCACGCTGCCCCAGTCGCCAGCTTTTGGGTCTGGTACCGCGTGGGTAGCCGGAACGAGCATTTAGGCATCACCGGCATCTCGCACTGGGTCGAACACATGCTCTTCAAAGGAACGGAACAATTTCCCAAGGGCGCGGCGGACAAGGCCATCTCGCGCGAGGGCGGCGCGTTCAACGGCATGACCTGGTACGACTTTACCACCTACTTTGCCACGCTCCCCGCCGACCGCATCGAGTTGGCGTTGCGCATCGAGGCCGACCGGATGGTCAACTCGCTCTTCGACCCCGCAGAAGTGACCTCCGAGCGCACCGTCATCATCAGCGAGCGGCAGGGGAACGAGAACAATCCCGAGTTCCTGCTCAACGAGGAACTGATGGCAGCCGCTTTCCGCGTTCACCCTTACGGTACAGACACCATCGGCCACATGTGCGACCTGGAAACGATGACCCGCGATCAGCTCTATGCCCACTATCGCACTTACTACACCCCCCGCAACGCGCTGGCCGTCGCGGTGGGCGACTTTGAAGCCACGGATATGCTGCGCCTGGTGGAACAACATCTGGGCGAGATTCCGAACGGCCCGGAAATACCACCCGCGCACGGAATCGAGCCACCGCAGCGAGGTGAACGGCGGGTGATGGTCGAAGGGGATGGCAACGTCTCGTACCTGGAGGTGGCCTTTCACACTCCCACTGCTCAGGACTCGGATTTCTTCGCCCTGGTCGCGCTCGACGCAGCACTCACCGGGGCCAGCGGGGCGACTTTTTTGGGCGGGGGGCTGACCAACAAGAGCAGCCGGTTGTACAAAGCATTGGTGGCGACCGAGTTAGCGACCGCGGTATCCGGTTCCATCGTCCCGACCATTGATCCATTTGTCTACGACATCTCGGCCGTCGTGCGCAACGGCCACACCCCGGCTGAGGTGGAGGAGGCACTGGAAGCAGAACTGAATCGCCTGGCGACCGAACCGGTCACACAGGAAGAACTGGACAAAGCGATCAAGCAGGCCAAAGCGCAGTTTGCCTATTCCAGCGAATCTGTCACAGGATTGGCGCTGTGGATAGGTTTCAGCGAGATATTTGCCGACTATACCTGGTTCGAGAACTATGTCACCAACCTGAGCCAGGTCACGGTCCAAGACGTGCAGCGCGTGGTACAGAAATACCTCAAACCATCCAACCGCACCGTCGGGTGGTACGTGCCAGGTGATGCGTAATGCGTGTTGCGTATTGCGTAATGCGTGTTGCGTGTTGCGTGTTGCGTATTGCGTGTTGCGTGTTGCGTGTTGCGTAAACCAGCAGCACACCAGGTATTTGTTTCACACATCACGTTTGACGTTTGACGTTTCACGTTCCACGATAAGGAGTCCTATGTCAATTCCCGGACCAAACGACATTACCCGGCGCGAGTTGCCCAACGGCATCGTTGCACTGGTACGCGAAAATCACAACAGCCCTTCCGTGATCGTCAACGGCTACCTGCAAGTGGGAGCCTGCGACGAACGGCCCGAACAGGCCGGACTTGGTGCCTTTACCGCTGCTGCCCTGATGCGCGGCGCAGCCAGCCGTACCTTTGAACAAATTTACCAGGAACTGGAATCGGTTGGCGCCAGCGTCGGCGTCAGTGGCGGTACACACACTTCCAACTTTGGCGCTAAAAGCCTGGTCGAGGACCTGCCACTGGCGCTCGACACCCTGGCCGAGGTGTTACGTCATCCCACTTTTCCACCCGCCGAGATCGAAAAACTGCGCGGCGAGATACTCACCGATTTGGAAGAACGCGCCCACGACACCGGGCGCATGGCGGGGCTGACGTTTTATGAACTGGCCTATCCCGCCGGCCACCCTTACGCCCGCAGCCTGGCCGGGTACACCGAGACCATCGGGCCACTCACCCGCGACGACCTGGCCGAATTTCACGCCGGCGGCTACGGCCCGCAGGGAATGGTCATCGCCATAGTGGGCGCAATCCAGGCCGACGATGCACTGGCACAAATCGAGAGCGCCTTTGGCGATTGGGATGGGCATACCTATGACCGCACGCCGCTCCCAGATGTCCCCCGCCTCACCGAGAGATGCGAACGCACCGTCCCCATTCCCGGCAAGATGCAAACAGATCTCATCCTGGGATACCCCGGCCCCGCCCGCACCGCGCCCGATTTTCTGGACGCGGCCGTGTGCAACACTATCCTGGGCGTATTTGGGTTGATGGGCCGCCTGGGGGAAAAAGTGCGCGACGAGCAAGGGCTGGCCTATTACTCGTTCAGCCGCGTGGATGGCGGCCCCGGCCCCGGCCCCTGGCGCGTCATCGCCGGGGTCAACCCGGCCAACGTCGAACGGGCGATTGCTAGCATCCGCGCCGAGATCGCCCGCACCTGCGACGAGCCGGTAAAAGCGAGTGAACTGGCCGATACCCAGGCGTTCATCACCGGCAGCCTGCCCTTGCAGTTAGAGACCAACGACGGCGTGGCACGCGCGATCCTCAACATGGAACGGTACGATCTGGGATTCGATTACTTGCAACGGTACGCAGAATTGATCAACGCGATTACAGTCGAACAAGTGCAAGCAGTAGCACAACGCTGGCTCGACCCCGACGCATACGCGCTCGCCATCGCCGGCCCACCGCTGGATGCCTGATGTTGACTACCGGCGTTGACCTGGTCGAGATCCGCCGCGTCGAGCGCATACTGGAGCGCTACGGCGACCGCTTCCTGAGCCGCGTCTTTACCCCAGCCGAAATTCTCTATTGCCGCGCCCGTCCGGCAGAGCTGGCAGCCCGCTTCGCCGCCAAAGAAGCGGTATCCAAAGCGCTGGGCGTGGGCGTGCGGATGATGGCCCGCGATGGCATCAATTGGCTGGACACGGAAGTGATCGGCGACGAGCGCGGCAAGCCACTCGTCCGCCTCCACGGGCGGGCCGCCGAACGAGCCGCCGAACTCGGCCTCACCGAGTGGGCGGTCAGTCTCTCCCACACGCAGGAATACGCTTTGGCTTCCGTGGTGGCGCGATAGCCTGATCGCTCGTCTAAAACCACGAACCCAGAGCCAGGTTGCTTGCCCACCCGCCGTTGCTGTGGTACACTAGAGTTGGAGAGCAACATCTGGTGAAAGGAGGAATGAGATGCAAATTCAGCAAGTAAAAGAGATCATTATTCGGGAACTGCCGATCATTATGCAAAGCGACTACCAGATACAGGATTTCGTTCTCCAGCTCTCAAGACGCCATTTTGCCGACAAAAGAGAGACAGAAAGCCGCTTTGACCGCATACTCGACGAGTTGCGACGTGACCGCGAAGAGCAGGCCCGCAAATGGGAAGAGCAAAACCGCAAATGGGACGAGAACCAGGCCAAACTTGACCAGATGCTGCAAGAGCAAAACCGCAAATGGGACGAGAACCAGGCCGTGATCAACCAAATGTTGCAATCTATCCAAGACCTGAACCGCAAGCACGATAGCACCATCGGCGCATTAGGCTCCCGGTGGGGATTGCACTCGGAGGCCGCGTTTCGGAACGCGCTAAAAGGCATCCTGGAGGGATCGTTTGGTGTCCAGGTGTTGAACGTGACAGAATTCGATCCAGAGGGAGAGGTCTTTGGACACCCCGATCAAATCGAGTTGGACATCATCGTCACGGATGGTCAATTGATCGTCTGCGAGATCAAATCCTCGATGAGCAAATCGGACATGTACGCCTTTGAACGCAAAGTGCGTTTCTACGAAAAACTGCACAACCGCACCATTGACCGGGTGTTGGTGATCTCACCAATGGTGGATGAAAGAGCACAAGCCGTAGCTGACAAACTGAACATCCAGGTCTATAGCTACGCCGATAGCATTGACCCGGCGACCCTTGCCCCCAAATCACAGAAGGAGCACCCAACACAATGACCAAAAACACAAAAAAAGGGCGCGTCTTTTCCGGCGCTCGCCCCACCGGACGGCAACACCTGGGTAATTACCTGGGCGCTATCCGCAACTATGTCGCCCTGCAAGAGGATTACGACTGCGTCTACTGCGTGGTAGACCTGCACGCTCTCACCACCCTCGATGACACCGATATGCTGCGCGAGTGGACTTATGATATGACGCTGGATTGGCTGGCCGCCGGAATGTCCCCCGACATGGGCACCGTTATCTTTGTCCAATCTCATGTCCCCCAGGTGACAGAGCTGCACCTGCTGCTTTCGATGGTCACTCCCCTGGGCTGGCTGACCCGGCTGCCCACGTTCAAAGAAAAAGTGCGCCAACAGCCGGACAACGTCAACTATGGGCTGGTCGGCTACCCGGTGCTGATGGCCGCCGACATCACGCTCTACAAAGCCAGCGTCATCCCGGTCGGCGTGGACCAGGCCCCCCACCTGGAATTCACCCGCGAAGTCGTGCGGCGCTTTAATCACCACTTTGGTGACGTGCTGATCGAACCCCAGGCCAAACACACCGAGTTCACCAAAGTGCTGGGGATAGACGGCGAGCAAAAGATGAGCAAGTCGCTGGACAACCACATCGAAATCTCGGCCGCACCGGAGGAAATCAGCAAACGGGTGATGCAGATGAAGACCGACCCGGCCCGCAAGTTCCGCTCCGACCCCGGCCACCCGGAGGTGTGCAACGTCTTTTCCCTGCACAAATTTTTCTCCACCGATCAGGTATCGCAGATCGAATCCGATTGCCGGGGAGCCAAAATCGGTTGCGTACAGTGCAAGCGACTGTTCGCCCAAAACCTGAGCGATTACTTTGCCCCCTTCCGCCAGCGCAGAGCGGAGCTATCCGCCGACCCCGACCTGGTGTGGGACATTCTGGCCGACGGCGCTCGCCGGGCCTCCGTCATCGCCGCCGAGACCATCGCCCAGGTCAAAGAAGCCATCGGGCTGCCCGAACGAAGGTGACGGACGAAACCACCACCCTTGCCCAACTGCGCTCCCGCGTGGCCGAGTTTGTATCCGCCCGCAGTTGGGAACAGTTCCACACCCCCAAGAACCTGAGCGGCGCCATCGCCATCGAAGCGGCCGAACTGATGGAGCACTTTCAATGGCTCACCGGCGAGCAAGCAACGGCGGCGGTGCAGGACGAGGCAGAGCGAACCGCCGTCGCTGACGAGATGGCCGATGTGCTCATCTACACACTCAGCCTGGCGAACGCGCTGGGCGTGGATGTGAGCGCGGCAGTGCTGGGCAAGCTGGAACGGAACGAGAGTCGCTTCCCGGTCCAAGAATGGCGCGGGCGGGCGCAAGGGGTCAACAAATGAAAGCAATCGTACAACGAGTCAGCCAGGCATCGGTGAGCATCGAGGGCCAGACCGTCGGCGCAATCAAGCGCGGCGTCGTCGTGCTCGTGGGTGTCACCCACGGCGACACGGAGGAACAAGCCGAATGGCTGGCGCGTAAAATCGCCGGGCTGCGCATCTTTGAAGATAGCGCCGGCAAGATGAACGCCGGACTGCTCGACGTAGACGGAGCAGCGCTCGTCATCTCCCAGTTCACCCTCTACGCCGACGTCCGCAAGGGCCGCCGCCCCAGCTTTGTCGCCGCTGCCCTGCCGGACGCAGCCGCGCCGCTGGTCGAGCACTTTATCCAAACGCTGCGCGGTAGCGGCGTACCAGTCGAAACCGGCGTCTTTGGGGCGCATATGCTGGTCGAGATCCACAACGACGGGCCTGTGACCATCATACTGGAACGGTAGCGCACGGTGCGCCCATCAACCGCCACCGAGCTATGAAAAAGAACGCCGACTTGCCCAAACCCGACCTGACCCCCTACGCTGGTCGCTGGGTGGCGCTGGTGCACGGACACGTAGCTGGGGTAGGATGGACCTCGGCCCAGGCCCACCGGGCCGCCAAACTCAACCGTCCCAAGGAAACCCCACAAATGACCTTTGTACCTCCGGTGACACACATCACCTTGCCCGATTGGCCCTGGAAAATCGTGCGCCGCCTGGCCGGCGAGCGCGGCGTGCGAGTGTGGGCCGTGGGCGGCGCTGTGCGCGACGTGCTGATGAGCCGCCCGGTGCACGATTGGGATTTTGCCGTCGAGCGGAACGCCACGGCGCTGGCCCGCGCCGTGGCCGACGCGCTGGACGGGGCGTATTTTCCGCTCGACGCGGAGCGCGACACGGGACGGGCCATAGTCACATCCCCACACGGCGCACCGGTGGAACTGGATTTCGCGGCGCTGCGCGACGACAGCCTGGAAGCCGACCTGTTCATGCGCGATTTCACCGTCAACGCGCTGGCGCTGGCCGAGACGGGGGAGCTGATAGACCCAACCGGCGGTCAGGCCGACCTGGCGGCACAGCTCATCCGCGCCACGCACGAGAGCACCTTCCGAGATGACCCGGTGCGTCTGCTGCGCGGGGTGCGGCTGGAAGCCAACCTGGGGTTCGAGATCGAGCCGCAAACGGCGGACTGGCTGCACCGCGCCGCTCCACTGTTAGAACTTGCAGCGGCAGAGCGAGTGCGCGACGAGTTCGCGCGTATGCTGGCGCTCGACCGCGCCGTCGTTCCCCTCCAGCGGCTGGACGAATTTGGTCTGCTGGCCCGCATAATTCCAGAGCTGGAATTGCTCCAAGACGTGTCCCAATCGCCGCCGCACCGCTTTGACGTGTGGCGACACACGTTGATGACGGTGGACGCGCTGGAGGGAACCATCACCGCCGCCACGGGGCACACAGTCACAAACCCGGCGCTGGCCGACGCCCCTCCCACCGCCTGGGAGGATATAACGCGGACGCTGGGCAAGTTCGGCCACGCTTTGACCGCCCACCTGACGGTCGAAATCAGCGCCGGGCGGGACCGGGCCGGGCTGCTCAAACTGGCAGCGCTCCTGCACGACGTTGGCAAACCCCAAACCCGGTCGCAAGACGAGGATGGGCGGATACACTTTTACAACCACGAACCGGTGGGGGCACAGATGGCGGCGGCGCGGCTCAGGGAACTGCGCTTTAGCCGTGCCGAGGTAGAACGAGCACGCACCATAGTCGGCCAACACCTGCGCCCGGCCCACCTGGCCCGCGCCGGGAGAATCACGCGCCGCGCCATATACCGCTACTTTCGCGCCACAGGTTGTGGCGGAGTGGACACGGCGCTGCTCAGCCTGGCCGATCACCTGGCGACATACGGCCCCAACCTCCTGGAACAACGCTGGGCACAGCGGCTCGAGACGGTGGAAATCCTGCTGACCCATTACTTTGAGCGGCGCGAGGAGACAATCACCCCGCCGCCGCTGCTCACAGGCAGTGAACTGATGTCCGCACTGGCGCTAGACCCCGGCCCCGAGATCGGGCGGCTGCTGGAAGCGCTGCGCGAGGCACAAGCGGGCGGAGAAGTGAGCACACCGGAAGAGGCCCTCGCGCTGGCCGGACGATTGCTAAAAGCCAAAACACAACCGTGAGGAGAATCCTATGGCAAAGAAAATTGGTATTCTGGGCGGTATGAGTCCGGAATCAACGACCGAGTATTACGAGTACATCACGCGCACCTACACCGCGCGGTTCGGCGACTATGGCTACCCCGAAATCATCATCTACAGCGTCAGCTTTCAGCCCTACGTGGATTGGCCGGCAGAGGGCCGTTGGGACCTGGTGGCGGAAGGATTGGGACAGGCCGCGCAGAGGCTCGAGGCCGCCGGGGCCGATTTCATCGTCATCGCCACCAACACCATGCACCTGGTTTTGGATCAGGTGCAGGCCCAGGTGCGCGTTCCCATACTGAGCCTGCTCGAGGCGGTCGGGGAGGCCATTCTGGCGCGGGGGATGGCAAAGGTGGGGTTGCTCGGCACCCAGTTCACGATGGAAAAGACCTTTTACCAGGACGCCCTGGCGCAAAAGGGTATCACCGTCCTGGTTCCCCAGGCCGCCGACCGTGAGTACGTGAACACCGTCATCTACGATGAACTGGTGGCAGGGCAAATCCGCGCCGCCTCGCGGGCCGGGTTCGTGGAGATCATCGAGAGACTGGCCGCTCGTGGGGCGGAGGGGGTCATCCTGGGCTGCACCGAGATTCCATTGCTGGTCAGTGAGGCTGATGCCGGGATGCCGCTGTTCGACACGACGACCATCCACGCCGAAGCGGCCCTGAATTACGCCCTGGCATGAGCGCACCAACGGTGGACAATAAAGGCTTCTGGGATAGATTCGCCCGCATATACGATCCCTTTACCGCACACTTTTCGCCCGAATACCCAGTTCTCGTGCAGCGCATAGCGCGTGATGTCCAAGAGGCCAGGTTGGTCTTGGAAGTGGCAACCGGCACGGGGCTGATCGCGCTCGGACTGGGGCCGGAGCAGCGGGTGGATGCCGTTGACATCTCGCCGGGCATGATCACGCAGGCCAGAGAGAAAGGCCAGGCTCTGGGGGCGGATTTTATCCGGTTTCTGGTGAGCAGCGCATACAATCTGCCGTGGCCGGACGGACGTTACGACGCGGTCATCTGCGCCAACGCGCTGCACGTCATGGAGCACCCAGGCCAGGCTCTCGACGAGATAAAGCGAGTGCTGAAAAACGGGGGACGGCTCGTCGCGCCGACTTTTTGCCACGGCGAGAACCGGCGGGCGAGAACCATCTCGCGCCTGATGCGCCTGGGCGGGTTCAAGACCTATACCCGCTTCACCGCCGCGAGCCTCGAGACCCTGTTCGAGGAACATGGATTCTCCATAGTCACGGCCGACGAGTCAGATGAACCAATTCCACTTTGCTACATCGTACTTGACGCTGCTTTCCGACCACGAACACTTGCAGCAAGTGTTGACCGAGATTTTAGCAGAGCAGGACGGGCCGGCTGATAGGAGGAGTGACGATGAAAACAAACCAGGTGATCGCTTTTGGAATAGGCAGCCTCACGGCGGCCACCATCGGAGGGCTGTTGGCCCGCTTCTACCGGGGCCGCAGCCGCGCCGACCGGGTCTGGGCCACTGCACACTATCCCAAACTCGATCTGGGCGCGGTCGAGCGCCTGACCATCCTGCCGCTCATTGACTGGTACACCGCCCGCGCGGGCCTGATCGGTGAGGCCGGCGTCTCGTACCTCATCCGCGCCGACGATACGACCATCCTCTTCGACACGGGCCTCAACGAGCAAGGGGAGCACCCCTCCCCTTTGCTGCGTAACATGGCCGCCCTGGGCATAGAGATAGCCGACATTGACATGCTGGTCATCTCCCACGCGCACCTGGATCACCTGGGAGGCATGCGGTGTCAGAGACAACATACTTTTGCCCTGTCGGGCCAACCGGTTGACCTGGGGGGTATACCGGCCTACGTGCCCGTGCCGCTCTTCCACCCCACGGCGCGGGTGACGGTCATAGACGGCCCACGCACGCTTGCCCCCGGTGTCGCCACTATGGGGCCTATACCCCGGCAGCTATTTTTCTTTGGCTGGACGCCGGAGCAATCGCTGGCGGTCAACGTGGAGGGAAAAGGAATCGTGCTCATCGTCGGCTGTGGACATTCGACCTTGCCGCACATTCTGGACCGCGCAGAAATGCTCTTTGACGAACCCATCTACGGCGTCGTGGGCGGGTTGCACTATCCCGTCACCGGGGCGCGGACGGTGAGGCTCGGCATTCCCATGCAAAAAATTATGGGCACGGGCAAGCTGCCCTGGAACCCAATCACCCGCGACCAGGTGCACCAGGCGGTCGCCTACCTCCAACGCCGCCGCCCACAACTGGTCGCTCTTTCAGCCCACGATAGTTGCGATTGGAGCATTGAGACTTTTCGCCGGGCGTTCGGCGGGGCCTACCACGATCTGATGGTCGGGAAAGAGATCGGCGTGTAACGGCTCTCGGTTGGGCAATACCCCGGCAAGAGGACAGTCGCAATTTGCGAAAACGAGCGCAAGAGATATAATACAACCCATGTCTACAATCTCACCCCAACAATTCCGTGAAACCGCCGCCCGCATCGAGGCCGAGGTGGGCAAGTACATCGTCGGCCAGCAAGAGGTGGTGCGGCACACACTCATCTGCCTGGTCGCCGGGGGACACGCGCTGCTGGAGGGCGTCCCCGGCCTGGGCAAGACTATGCTGGTGCGCACGCTGGCGCGGGTGCTCGATCTCGACTTTAGCCGCATTCAGTTCACGCCCGACCTGATGCCGGCCGATATAATCGGCACCGACATTTTGGAAGAGACGGAGGACGGGCGACGCGAGTTCCGCTTCCAGCGCGGGCCGGTTTTCACCAACCTGCTGCTGGCGGACGAGATCAACCGCGCCACTCCCAAGACCCAGTCGGCGCTGCTGGAGGCGATGCAGGAGCGCACCGTCACCGTCGCCAACCGCTCCTACCCGCTGGAACCGCCTTTCCTGGTGCTGGCGACGCAAAACCCAATCGAGATGGAGGGCACGTACCCGCTGCCGGAGGCGCAACTGGACCGCTTCCTGTTCAAGATCAACGTCGGGTTCCCTGGCGCGGACGAGCTGGTTGAAATTCTCAACCGCACCACGGGGGGCGTGGAGCCGGCGGTGGAGAAGGTGGCCGACGGGAACACCATACTGGCGATGGGGAAGCTGGCGCGGCAGGTTCCGGTCGCCTCGCCCGTGGCCGACTATGCCGCCCGTCTGACCCTGGCTACACACCCCACAAGCGACGCCGCCCCGGAGACAGTGCGCCAGTACGTCCGCTACGGCGTCAGCCCCCGCGCGGCGCAGGCGCTCATCCTGGGCGGCAAAGTGACGGCGCTGCTGGCGGGGCGGTACAACGTGGCGTTCGAGGATTTGCGGGCGGTCGCGCCGGCGGCGCTGCGTCACCGCGTGCTGCTCAACTTTGAGGGGCTGGCCGAGGGGGTGAGCAGCGACGACGTGGTGGCGGCGGTGGTGGAGCAAGTCGCCGAACCGTGAGCGCGGCAGCAGCCAAAAGCAAATCTCCCACCAACCTGCGTTGGTGGGAGGTTTTCGTTTACCGGCATTTAGGAACCGTAACTGCTCAGGCTGATTCAGAGTTTGGGCCGGGGCAACAGTCAGCAGCCCAGATTTGCCAGCCCATTGAGCCGGTGTATAATAACCAGGCCGTTTTGCGAGTCGCGCACCCTCTTGCCAGACCAGGAGCATTTGTATGAAATGTCCCATCTGCAACGCAGAGAATCCCCCCGGAGCCACCATCTGCCACCAGTGCGGGTTCAGCCTCAGCCTCGAACAACCCACCTGGCCCAGCGTCCCCACGATCCCAATGCCCGGCTCGCCAGAGATCGAGACCCTGTCCACGCCGCCGGAACCGGTGCTGGCGACAGAGGCAAAAATCGAGACCGGCGAGGAGACGGCCGCGCCGCCCGGCCAACCCAGCGACGACGACCTGGCCCGCGAGCACATCGCGCGCAGCCTTGAGGCCATCCGCCAGAATATGCCCGACCAGGCCCGGTGGGAACTCGAACAGGCCCGCGACCTGGCGGATGACGAGGCAATCGCCAACCTGGCCCAGAGCCAACTGGACGTGCTGGACAACCCTGATGAGCCGGAGGAACCGGTCGCGCCCGCCCACCCCCTGCCTGTCCAACCCCGCGCCCTCCCGCAGCCGGGCACCTGGGTCTATACGGCGCAGGTCGGCCTGGTAGCTGGCGCGATCAACGGGCTGCTCTCTGGGATGTGGATACTCTCCTGCTTTCTCGTCTCGTTGTCCCTGCTCGTCAGCTTTGTGGCCGGGGTGCTGGTGACTCAGAGAGAAGTCAGAGTGAGAGGCGACGCGGCTGCAACTCACGCCATCCTCGCCGGGGGCATCACCGGACTGGGCGGCTGGCTGGGAAAAGCGATTGGGTACTCGCTCTGGACGGCGGCGGCGGGAGACACTCACGCCTACTGGCTCCCCGTGGTCTGCCTTGCGGGAGTCATCTACATCCCCCTGGCGATCATCCCCGGTCTCCTGGGGTGGCAAGTCGCCAGGCCCAGGCGGAGACGATGAGCACATCCAAGACACTGCCCTACTCCGATATTGATCTCTCCCGCTGGCGCGAGTACGACCACGTCTGGACCGATAGCCTGTGGTTGATCGGTTCCCGCGACCGCACCGGCGGCCACAAGCTGGATTATCACGGCAACTTTATCCCCCAGATCGCCACGCAGGTCTATGTGCGCTACACCAAAGAGGATGACGTCGTGCTCGACCTGTTCCTCGGCTCCGGAACCTCGGCGATAGAAGCGGTGCGTATGAACCGCCGTCTGGTGGGGGTCGAACTGAAACTGGATTTGGTGGAACAGGTGCGGGCCAAAATCCCCGCCCCGCTTCTGGATGACCGCATCCGCATCCTGCAAGGAGATTCCGCCAGCCAGGAGACGGCGGGCCGCGTGCGGGAGGCGCTGATGGAGATGAACGTCGAACGCGCCCAACTGCTGCTCCTGCACCCTCCCTACCACTCGATCATCCGCTTTTCCGACGATCCCGCCGACCTCTCCAACGCCCCCAGCCTGGAGACGTTCCTCGACCTGTTCGAGACCGTCGCCCGGAACGGGTTCGATCTGCTCGAGCCGGGCCGTTTTGCCGCGCTGGTCATCGGCGACGAATATAGCAAGGGCGAGTTGATCCCTCTGGGGTTCTACTGCCTGGAGCGGATGCAGCGGGCTGGGTTCCGCAGCAAGGGGATCGTGATCAAAAACATCACCGGCAACGAGCGGGGCAAAGGGCGGAACAGCAACCTGTGGCGCTACCGGGCGCTGGCGGGCGGCTATTACATCTTTAAGCACGAATACGTCATTCTCTTCCAGAAACCCGCCGCGCCGCCCGACATCCGCCGCGAATTGCTGCAAGTGAAACAAATGCCCGCCTGGGGCCGGGTGCAGGGTGACGAGTGGGACCGGGCCAGCCGTTTCATCTACAACACCCGCACCCTGGGCGCACTCCGCCGCGAGACCAAACGGGCGGCGACAGAAAAAGGGCTGCCGCTGCGCGACTTTGGCAGTTACGTCATCCGCCGCTGGTACAACTTTCACACCCACCAGGCTGCGCTCGCCATGATTTTGGACCACCCGCGCACTCGCCCCGAACCGGATCCGTTTCACCACACGGTTGATTTTTACCTGGACGATGAGGGGTTCGATCTCAAGCTGACCACCCTGCCACGCGGCTTTGGTCACGACATCGCCTACGCCCAGGCCCATCCGCAAGAGTTGGCCGAATGGTTGTATACCAACCAATCGAAGCAGGGCCGCTTCCACGCCGCCAACCGGCTCTTTATCGTCCTGCACGATGCCGCCGCGCCCGCCAAGACGTGGGAGATGAGGCGAGATTTCAAACTGCTGGGGCAAGCCATCCGCGCCTTTCTCGACGAGCCGCGCCTGGTACAGGTCGAGATCGAGGATCGGGAGGGAAAACCGTGCCGCCCGCTGGCCGGTCTCATCTTTGTTGCTCCGCTGTAGGGCAAGTTGATAACTTGGAGCGCAAGTTGGCAACTTACGCTACGGTTGCCTTGCTGTAGGGCAAGTTGATAACTTGGAGCGCAAGTTGCCAACTTGCGCTACGGTTGCCCTGCTGTAGAGCAAGTTGATAACTTGCCGGGACACAAGTTGGCAACTTGCGCTACGGTTGCCCCGCTGTAGGGCAAGTTGATAACTTGC
>CAYNVC010000015.1:0-4884 GCA_964400615.1 uncultured Anaerolineales bacterium
CGTCTCCCGCTTGCCGACGATCACCTGCTCGATGTTCTCGATCACACTTGCGGCCAATGTTTGCACAGACTGAGGCATAGAAATCTCCCTGGGTAGATGAGGAACCGTAATCAAAAGATTCGACCATATCTTTGCCGGGCAATGGATTGCCCGGCAGCTTGCGAGTGAAACGAGCACCCACAATACTTACCAGCACAAGGGATAAAAGGTTCACGTTGAGAGGGGCAAAGAGAGGGCAGTTTTGTACCCGCACCGCGCGAGATGAGGAACAGAAAGGGGGCGCGTACCTCGACGGTGCGCGCCCCCTGGCCTCATTTTCCGCTTGTTGTCACGACGAACAAGTTGTCTAGCGCGCTCCCTGAAGTCTCGGATCGAGGACGTCACGCAGCGCATCTCCCACCAGGTTCCAGGAGAGCACAAACAGCACCAGGATCGTGCCGGGGAAGGTGACAATGTACCAATATTCTTTGAGTTGCGTCATCCAATCACGGGCGAAGGAGAGCAATTGTCCCCAGTCGGCGTATCCCACCTCGGCCCCAATGCCCAGGAAACTGAGAGCGGCGAAGGTGATCACCAGGCTGCCGATGCGCATAGAGGCCCACACCAGCGTGGGAAAGATCGCGTTGGGCAGGATGTGGCGGAACATTATCCGTCCATCTCGCACGCCGATGACTTTGGCAGCCAGCACGTACTCCCGCTGCCGCACCGATAGCACGTCGCTGCGCAGCAAGCGCGAGACTCCTGTCCAGCCAAAGAATATGATGGCGATCATGGGTGGGAAGAGGCCACGCCCTATGACCGGTGTGAGGATGGCAGAAAGGGTCATTGCGGCCGGCAAGAACGGGAAAGCGATGAAAATTTCGACTATACGCATCAGGATTATGTCCACCACCCCGCCATAATAAGCCGAGACGGAACCGACGATAATACCCGTAACAGCCGTGATGATTGTAATCACCAGCCCTACCCGCAACGCCGTGCGCGTTCCCCAAATCACACCATAGTAAATGTCCCACTGCCCGCTGGCAGTGCCCATCAAGTGAATCCAGTTCTCTTTGCCGGTGACGGCCTTCCACCAGAACGGGAGGGGCGGCTGGCGGCTCTTCCACTCTGTGCCAGGGGGCTTGGGAACCTGCCCGTATCCATCACGGGGAATCGTGTAAGGGTCGTCGGAGTGCAGTGGCGGGGCCAACACGGGAGCCGCCACCGCGATGAACAAAAAGATGCCTAAAAGCACCATCCCAGCCACAGAGATTGGGTTGGTCGCCAATCCCCTCAGCGCCCGGTATGCCTCTGTCCCCACCTGCCGTTCCAGCCATCCGGGACCTTTTTTGCCAGTCTTTACGTCTTTGTCTGCCATAATCGTCGTTATCTCCTAGTCCAAACGTACGCGCGGGTCAATATAGGCGTACAGTACATCTATGACCACATACGCCACGACCATAATCAAACTGTTGAGCAAAGTAAACGCCAGCACCGTGATCACGTCCAATTGCACGGCAGCAGCAGCGAACGCCAAACCCATGCCGTGATAGTCAAAGACCGTCTCGACGATGACGACGCCGCCCAACAGGCCCACTACCATTCCACCACCCAGCGTGACCACCGGCATCAGGGCGTTTGGTAAAGCGTGGCGGACGATCACGACCCGCTCGCTCACCCCCTTGGATCTGGCGGTGGTGATGTAATCCTGGCGCAGCGTCTCTAGCATAGAGGAGCGTGTCACGCGCATTTGCAAGGCCCACCACAGATAGGAGAGTGTGATCACCGGCAGGACCAGGTGGCGTGCAGCATCCAGAAATACGTCCAGGCGCAAATTGAGCAAGGAATCAATGGTAATCAGTTTGGTATAGTTGTGAAACTCGGGCGACATGATGACCTGATTGGCCCAATCCGAGACGCGCCCCGGCGGGAACCATCCCAGGGTGGCGTAAAAGAACATCACCAACAACAAACCAAACACAAAGTCGGGGAACGACCACCCGACGATGGCAAAAACACGAGCAATGTGGTCAATTGGCTTGTTATGGTTGACCGCCGCGATCACGCCCAGGATGACACCTCCGCTGACGACCGGGAGCATGGCCCAGAGCGCCAGCTCGAGCGTGGCCGGGAAACGACGCTTGATTAAATCTGCCACCGGCTCGGAGGCGGTACGCGAGTAACCAAAGTCGCCGCGCAAGATGCCTCCCTTTATTTCCCCCGTTCTGGCGTCGCGGGTGCCGACCAGCCACTTCCAATACTGAACCGGGATCGGCTGATCCAGCCCATATTGCCTGATCACCCCCTCTAACGCCCGCTCGTTCTTGGGAATATCACGCACATAGAGCGCGGAGCGTTCAACCGGGGAAAGGAACTGGAGCATACCAAAGATGAGAACTGTGACGCCAAACAATATCAGAGGAACCAACAACAAACGCCGGATGATATAATTGATCATTTTCACCCTCCACGGAAAAATGAGACCAGACGAGCAGGAGAGAGCAATGCTCTCTCCTGCCCGGTGTTAAAGCAAGTTACTCTTTGGAGAAGCGCATATAGTTGGAGTCACCGCCATAGATCGGGTTGTAGTAGTAGCCGTGAATCCAGCGCTGTTCATAGTGCCGGGTGGTGGCAACCGCCAGACGAATGGCGGGAGCGTACTCATAGTCCAGTTGCGTGGCCTGCTTATAGATCTCGGCCCGCTCTTCCGGCGTGCTGGCGGCCACACCCGCGCTCACCAGCTCCTGGAACTCGGCCTTCATGTCGTCCGGCATCACCTGACGGGAAGCGTAGGTGCCTACCAGGAAGGGCTGCGCCCAGTTGTGCGGGTCGTGGATGTCCTCCATCCAGCCACTGACATAGATCGGCAGCCGCTTGCCACGGATGGCAGCCAGGAAGCTGGGCCACGGCAAACCGATGATCTCGATGTTGTACTTGGGGTCAATGTCAGAGAGGTTGGCCTGCAGGATCTGGGCGATGGTCTGACGGGTGACGTTGCCGGTGTTGTAGCCGATCTGGAAACGGAAGCCGTTCTCGACGACCTGGCCGTCCCATGCCTGCTCCAACTCGGCGGCGCACTGGTCGGGGTCGTAGGAGTAGTGCGGCAGGTCGGGATCGTACCCCAGCATACCGGGGATCAGATAGCCGACGTTCTGCACAGCCTCGCCGTTCAGCGCGTCGGCGATGAAGGCATCCCAGTCAAAGCAGTAGTTGAACGCCTTGCGGACGTGCACGTCCGAGAAGAAATCTGCCGGGATACCGTTGCCGTCGAACTCGCCGCTGCCGACGTAGGGGTTGCCGCCGTCGGTGTTGATGTTAAAGACGAAGAAGGCATCGGTGCGGGTCGTGCTGGGAGCACCCTTGTACAGGCGCAGGGGTTGGTCAGGGGCGTCGGTCGGGGCGCAGGTAAAGTCACTGGCCGCCGCGTCCCACTCGCACATCTCGCCCACCATCGGGTCTACCTGGCTCACGTTCTGGCGCGGGACGTAGGCAAAGTCCGCGTCGCCGGCCTGGAGCATGGCGAAGCGCGTGCCCCACTCACCAACCAGCTTGATCACAACGCGGTCAATTGACGGGCCGGTCGGGCCACCCTCGAAGACGGGGACGTCCTGCTCGACGCGCCAATAGTTCGGGTTGGCGACCAGGACGGTCTCCTCGCCGGGGGTCCAGTGATCCAGCATGTAAGGGCCAGTGCCGTTTACTTTGTCACGCAGCGGGGTGTTTTCCGAGGTGACGCCGTAATAGTTCTGCCAGGTGGCGCAATCGCCGTCCCAGGTGCCGTTCTCGATGGCCCAATCCTTGTCCAGGATGGAACCCCAGGACTGCGCGATGGTGGCGATCCACGGCCCCCACGGCTGGCTCAGGTTCATGGTGACTGTGCCCGCGTCCTCATCGGCCACGAAAGCGTCCATCACCTGCTGGCAAGCCGCCGCCAGCAATTCCGGATCGGCTGCCTGCAACTCTTCAGGATTGTCGTCCAGGTTGCCATCGGGGTCCACCAGCTCGGCAACGTCATAGATGCCGGTGCCAAAGAGCGCCTCGGTGTAGAGCCACATCGGCGACCAGCCACCACCCTGCAACACGGCCCGCTGGAAAGTGTAGGCCACGTCTTCGGGGGTCAGGTCAGCGCCATTGTGGAACTTGACGCCCTGGCGAATGTGGAAGGTATAGGTCATACCGTCGTCCGAGATCTCCCAACTCTCGGCCAGGGAGGGCACGAACTGGGTCGCGTTCGCCCCATCATACGTGACCAACTGGTCGTAGACGTTGAGGATGATCGCGTCGCCCGCGCTCTCATAGTTCCAGGCGGGGTCGAGCGTATCCGTGTCACCGGCGCCGACGATGCTGTACAGAGTGGTCGGGTCGGCTGACTTGAACTCGACCGGCTTCTCAGGCTCCGGCGTGGCGGTGACGACAATCGTCTCGCCCGGCTCTGCCGGTGATGTGACCACCACGGTCTTGATGACTTCTGTCGGCCCACAGGCTGCCAACAGCATGCTGGCTACAACCAACAGGCCTGCGATGGTCCACCAGGCTTTGTTCTTGAACATTTCTTTCCTCCTTAAAATTATCTAAGTTGACGTACAAATTACGGGTCTCTTGGGCGAAATGTTACATCATCGGCAATAGTCACCACCTCCTTTCATAGATCGTGGAGTGAACCATAAATCTGAGGTATCTTGGCAATAATCTAAAAGTAGCGCAATTTGGCAAGTGACCAACTTGCCCTACATCCACGCCCCGTAGCGCAATTTGCCAAATTGCGTTACGGCAAGTTACCAACTTGCCCTACGTTTACCACGGGCGCAATTTGGCAAGTTAGCAACTTGCCCTACATCCACGCCCCGTAGCGCAATCGGGCAAATTGCGTTACGGCAAGTTGGCAACTTGCCCTACATCCAC
>CAYNVC010000015.1:4984-14645 GCA_964400615.1 uncultured Anaerolineales bacterium
GGCAAGTTACCAACACTCTAGCGCATTCTAATCTGCCCGCCGGATGGTTCAGATGGCTTGACCAGGTGGCAGGCGCAGAAATGCCCTTTTTCTATTTCCACAAACTCGGGTTCCACCTCGAAGCAGGTATCTATCGCCGCCGGGCAGCGGGTGTTAAAGTTGCAACCCACGGGGGGGTTGGCCGGGCTGGGCAGATCGCCTTCGAGCAAGATGCGCTGCCGTTTTTCCTCGATCACCGGATCGGGAACCGGCACCGCCGAAAGGAGCGCCTGGGTGTAGGGGTGCAACGGGTTGCCGTAGAGTGTGTCCCTGTCGGTCAGCTCGACGATTTTGCCCAGGTACATCACCGCCACCCGCTTGCTGATGTGGCGCACCATGCTCAGGTCATGAGCGATGAAAATGTAGGTCAGCCCCAGCCTTTCCTGCAATTCCTCCAACAGGTTGACCACCTGGGCCTGGATCGAGACATCGAGAGCCGAGATAGGTTCGTCACAGATGATCAGGTCGGGATTCAAGGCCAACGAACGAGCCAGACCAATCCGCTGCCGCTGCCCACCGGAAAACTCGTGCGGGTAGCGATTCATAAAGGCGGGGTTCAAGCCGACCAGTTGCAACAACTCGGCCACTCTTTCTTTCCTCTCCGCCCGGCCGGCGACGTGGAACACTTCTAACGGTTCGCCCACGATTGCCAGGACGCTCATCCGGGGATTGAGCGAGGCGTAAGGGTCCTGAAAGATCATCTGCATCTTGCGCCGCATCTGGCGCAAAGCCCCCCCACTGAGGGAGGCCAGGTCCTGGCCCTCAAAATGCACGACGCCGGCCGTGGGGTCGTAGAGCCGGATGATGGTCCGACCGGTGGTCGTCTTGCCGCACCCACTCTCGCCGACCAGTCCCAACGTCTCACCCTTGTAGACGTCGAAACTGACACCGTCCACCGCCTTTACGTCTCCCACGTGGCGCTGGAAGACACCGCGCCGGATGGGGAAATACTTTTTCAGATTCTCGACACGCAAAACAACTTCTGGTTGTTGTTGGTCTGTCATACCTTGATCACCCTTTCTTTTTCCCAGCAAGCTACCATGTGCCCCGGCTCTGTTGGTTCCAGAGAGGGCGTTTCGTGAAAACAGCGCTCGACGGCATACGTACACCGGGGAGCAAACGGGCAGCCCTCCGACAGGCCAAGCAAGTCAGGAGGCTCACCTTTGATGGAGAATAGCTTTTCGCCCGGACGCTCATCAATGTGCGGCAGCGAACCGAGCAGGCCAACGGTATAGGGATGATGCGGGTTGCCGTAAATCTCTTTCACCGGCCCTTTCTCGATCAGGCTTCCCGCGTACATCACGTTGACCCGCTTCGACAACCCGGCGATGACCCCCAGGTCGTGAGTGATCCAGATGACGGCCATTCCCAACTGGTCTTGCAACCGTTTGACCAGGTCGGTGATTTGGGCCTGAATGGTCACGTCCAGAGCGGTCGTCGGCTCGTCGGCGATCAACAGCATGGGGTTACAAGAAAGCCCCATTGCGATCATGGCCCGTTGCCGCATGCCGCCCGAGAACTGGTGTGGGTAGTCGTCGAGACGCTGTTTAGCCTCTGGAATGCCCACCATAGCCAACAATTCGGCCGCCCGCTCTCGAGACTCTTTATCATCCATGCCCTGGTGCAGCTTTAGAGCCTCTGTAATCTGAAAGCCGACGGTCAAAACGGGGTTGAGAGAGGTCATCGGGTCTTGAAAGATCATTGCGATCTGCGCTCCACGCACGTGGCGCATCTCTTCTTCGCTCAGTTTGAGCAGATCTCGGCCCTGTAACAACACCTCTCCACTTTCGATCTTGCCCGGCGGGATTGGGATCAGGCGCATTATAGAGAGCGCGTGAACGCTCTTGCCACATCCACTCTCGCCTACCACACCCAATGTGTCGCCCTCGTCCATAGTGTACGAGATTCCGTTCACGGCATAGACGACGCCATCTTCGGTGTAAAAGCGCGTGGAGAGGTTTTTTACTTCGAGCAAGTGCTCCGACGTGGACTGTGATTCGTAGGCTGACATAAGTTCTCCTTGGGTAGGAATAAGGGGGTATCAGGCACTCGATCCAAACTAGACAGGGGGATTATACACATTTCTCTCAGAATTGCAACTAAAAGCTACAAACAGGCCATATCACTGTGTGACGCTGCCCCAAAACCCAGGGCGTATCATACCCCCACATCACGGCCTCACTCCGCTGAGCGGGCTGTGTTGCAACTGCCGAACAACACACATCGGCAGAAAGCCATACGACCAGGGTGCTCAGGAAAGAATTGAAACGCGACCGACCCGGCGCAACGTCACGTTCTATTTCCTCTTTGATGTTTCTCCATACCTGGGGCGCAGGGACAGCACCACCCACTCTTTTTCTCAACGCCCAACGGATCAAGCCATCCATCTCGCCATCAGGTACGAGTTGTGCCCTCTTACGTAAAGTCATACGCCACCTCCGGCGCCAACCTGCGCCTCTGCTCCAGGATGACCCGACGCAGCTTTTCACGGGCATAATGCAGGCGCGATTTAACCGTCCCCTCCGAAACATCCATCACGGCCGAGATCTCCCTCAAGCTCAACCCTTCCAGGTAGTGCAGTACGATGGTGACGCGCTGGGCTGGGGATAATGTATCAATCGCCCGCAGTATGGCCTGATGTTGTTCGATCTCCTCTACCCGCGCTTCAGGGTGCTGCTGGGCAGGATCGAGTGTGTCCTGGATAAAATATAGCCATCGTTTAGCGCGGTTGGTCCAGGTATAGGCCGAGTTCACGGTGACGCGATACAGCCACGGTGCCAGTACTAGAGTCTCATCAATACGATCGGCATATTTATAGACCCGCAAAAAGACATCCTGAAGGATATCCTCGGCCGCCCGTTCGTCGCTCGTGACCGCCAGGGCAGTTCTATAGACCAATGCCTTGTATCTCTCGTACAGCTTACCCAGAGCCTGGATGTCGCCTTCTCGAATGCGGACAACGAACCATCCATCTGTGTGCTGCGTGGTCATTTATCCTCCGTTTATATACTCTTATCAGTCCCCAAAGGTTCAATTGGTCTGGGAATTAGGGATTGGGGGGACAGCCTTCCAGGCCCCACATCTCCAAAATTCTATATCTTGGAATCGTCGCTCAAAAGCTCCGGGCGGCGCTCGAATGTGCGGCGCAGGGCCTGCTCACGCCGCCACCTGGCGACGGCCGCGTGATCGCCGGAAAGCAGCACCTGGGGGACTTGCCAGCCCCGGAACTCGAACGGGCGCGTATAGTGCGGCCCTTCCAACAAACCGTGAGCGTGGGAGTCGTCATTGGCAGCGCCGGGGTCACCCAGCACGCCGGGCAGCAGCCGCGCCACGGCGTCAACGATCACCAGCGCCGCCAACTCGCCTCCAGTGAGCACATAATCACCGATAGAGATTTCGTCGCTCACCAGGTGCTGGCGCACCCGTTCGTCTACTCCCTCATAGTGCCCGCAGATGAGGAGAATGTGTTGGTGATGAGATAGTTCGCGGGCGACGGCCTGCGTAAAGAGTCGCCCTTGCGGGGTCAGGAGAATGACCGGCACGTCCGGTTCCGCGCCCCGGACGTCCTCGACGGCGGCAAAGATAGGCTCCGGTTTCATCACCATCCCGCCTCCCCCACCGTAGGGGGCATCGTCGGTGACGCGGTGCTTGCCGGTTGCATAGTCGCGGATATTGTGCAGCGCGACGGAAAGCCGGCCGCTCTCTATAGCTCTTTTGAGGATACTCTCTTCCAGGGGACTGGTGAACATTGATGGGAAGAGGGTCAGGATATCGAAGTGCATGAGTCAGGGCAGTGAATTACAGGACAGCAACGGGTAAAGAATCAACCAGCGGGCAGGGTCTCGCGCAGCAAGCGCAACCAGTTTCCTCCCATGACGGCAGCGACCTCGTCTGTGGTGTATCCAATGTTGCTCAACGCCGGAGCGATGCGCTCCAGATCGGCGACGGTGTCCATCCCGGCCGGTGCGCCCTCGGCCCCGAACCCACCGTCGAAATCTGAACCCAGGCCCACGTGAGCCGCGTCCCCCGCTATCTGAGAGATGTGGTCTATGGCAGCGACCACGTCATCCAGCGTGACCGCCTCTTTGGGATCGCCGCTCGCCCAATCTGGGTGCAGGAATCCATTGAACAACACGACGCCGATGACACCGTCCCGTTCGAGCAGGCGGCGAATCATCTCGTCCGAGAGTTGGCGCGGGCCGGGCACGCGGGCACGGGGATTGACGTGGCTGGCGATTATCCGCCCCGGGAAGATGTCCACCGCCTCGAAGAACGATTCTTCCGCCAGGTGGCTGATATCCAGGGTCAGGCCCGTCTCGGCCATCGCTTCCAACAGTTCACGCCCGGCGGCGGTGAGTTTGCCGGGGGCAGCGTTGCCGCCGGCGTAACGGGAGCCATAAGACCAGGAAAGGCCTATCAGGCGCAACCCCCGCTCGAACCACTCTTCGACCTCGGCCGGTTCACGGATGGGATCGGCCCCCTCCATCAGCGGGACGATGCCCACGCGGGGAGATTCCCCCTCCCAACTGGCGAGCACCTGGGCCAGATCGTCCTGGTTGCCGACCAGCGTCACCTGCTCGCACTCGTCGCTCAAGCGACGGTAGTAATCGAGCTGCGCCTGGCCCAATGAGTGGGCCTCGGCAGCGTTGGAGTAGGAATGAGGGTCGGGTGAACCCGGTCTGGCAGGGGAGACAAAAATTGTGCCGAAAACAATCCCCACGCCGCCGGACAACCACTCTGGCAACCCAATCATGCAAGAGCCGCCGTGGTGAGAAGCGGTGGAATCAGCTTCCAGGCGGCGGGTCTCTAATGCGCTGCGCCGCACGTCGCGGCCCAGGCTAACCACGTTAAAGGCAATGTCTTGGTGAGCATCTATTAGGAACATGTTCCTCCTTATCGCACAGGACAAGTTTACCACCAAGTGGCGCGTTTGACAACTTGGGCCAATAATCATATACTGTAGGCCAGAACGGGAATTCCAAAACTGGCAAGGAGGAAAATGATGACTGATGACGCTCGCCTGGTAATGAGTCAAGGTCCCCAACCTGGGCAGACCTTTATGCTGGATAAAGATGTAATGACTATAGGGCGGGATCCAAGCAACGACATCGTGGTCAACGATCCACAGGCTTCGCGCCAACACGCACGGCTCACGCGCCGGGGAAGCCAGGTGGTGATCGAAGACCTGGGAAGCACGAACGGCACGTTCGCCAACGGGGTACGGCTGACCGACCCGCACACGCTGAGTAACAACGACGTGATCGGATTGGGAGACTCGGTCAAGTTGACCTATTACGGCGCGGGGGCGGACGCGAGTATGATGGCCCCGACCGAGATACTCGGGGAGCCTACTGTGCCATTGCAGCAGGGACACACGCCGCTGCCACCACAACCCGGTTACACGCCTCCCCCTCCCCCTCGACCTGCGCCACAACCGGCCTACACCCCACCCCCGCCGGCCGCCTATACTCCACCACCGCCGCCGGCCACTTTTACCCCACCACCGCCGGCCTATGGAGCACAACCCGGTGAGGAGCAAAAAGACAACAAAAAGTTGTTTATCGGGTGCGGGTGTCTGGCGCTCGTGTTGCTCTGCGTTGGGGCTGCGATATTCTTGTGGTATGCACCAGCTTCGTTCTGGCAGGCTCTACAGAGCTGGGGCATTCCCATCCCCACGCTGCCTTTTTGAGCCTCGGTAGATTTTGCTGGCTCTCGATGTTTCGCGTGGTGTTCGGCTCGGATCGCCAAATCCAGGCCGTACCTGGCAAAATATCGCTCTGCGCGGGGCCGCTCTTGACGAACCCGGCTGGACGCAGGTGAACGCAGATGACGCAAGTGCAGGAGGGATAAAGCGGCGTTTTCGGCCTTCACCTGCGTCCTGTTGCGTCAAAATCGAACAGCCTGGCCCAGCAAGATGCGGGGATTGGGCAATCACTTGACCGGGAAGGAGCAAAATGCTCGAAAAAGATCGGGTCAAAGCCATTCTGTTCGACCTGGATGGCACGCTGATGGATACCGACGATCAGGCGGTGGAGAAACTGGCCCGCTGGCTGGAACGGTTACATTGGCCCCACCCCTCCCCGGCTGCGCGGCGGTTCGTGATGGCGGCCGAGACCCCCGGCAACGCGCTGATGACGTTGATAGACATATTGGGGTTAGACGGGCCACTGGCCTCGTTTACCGATCAACTGCACCGCTGGCGCGGGCTGCGCGGGCAGGCCAACTTTCGCCTCATGGCGGGCGCGGAAGAGATGCTCGCCGCGTTGAAAGAGCATTACCGGCTGGCGGTCGTCACGACACGTGGGCAGCGCGACACGCTGGCGTTCCTGGAGCAACACGGCCTATCCAGCTTTTTCGACGCTTTGGTGACGCGCGAAAGCACCTGGCGGCTCAAGCCCCATCCGGCTCCCGTCCGGCACGCGGCCCAATTGCTGCGCGTGGACGTGGAGCAATGCGTGATGGTGGGCGACACACCGGTGGACGTCAAGTCCGCCCGCCGGGCCGGGGCCTGGGCGGCGGCGGTGTTGTGCGGGTTCGGTGAACGGGAGGAACTGGAGCGAGCCGGCGCTCACGTCGTGCTGGAGCACACCTCCAATCTCGCGTCACTGCTGTGAGCCACGGCGATCATCGCAACTCGACTGTAACTGGCCCGTAACTCTGCGCAACGGTACGACAGCGTATAATCAGTTAAAGCCAGTGTTCCAGGAGAGACAGGATGACGCACAGCGCAACCGAGATACTGCACCAGGTGTTCCCCGGTCTGAGTAAGCAAGAGTCGGCCGAGTTGGCCGCTGTGGCCGAGTTGCGTACCTATCCACCGGGAACTGTTCTGTGCCGCGAGGGAGGAATCGAAGAGACGTTTTACATCATAGTCAGTGGGCAAGTGGAGGTCAGCAAGCACATTGCCCAGGGTGAGCGGCGCGTCCTGCACCACCAGGGAGCGGGCGAGTTCTTTGGTGAGCTGGCGCTGGTGCAAAATGAACCCCGCACCGCCACGGTCGGCACCCTGGAACCCACCACGGTGTTGGAGATTGATAGAGACGCTTTTATGAGCGTGTTGCAGCGCAGCGCTTCGATGGCGGTGCGCATCATGCTTCAGGTCACTTCTCGCCTGCGTGCCGCCGACCAGAGCGCCATCGCCGACCTGCGGCGCAAGAACACCGAGTTGGCACAGGCTTATGCGGAATTGGAAACCCAGCAACGGCTGCGCTCCGAGTTTCTCACCACCGTGGCCCACGAGTTACGCACTCCTCTGACCGCCGCCACTGGCTACCTGCAATTTGTCAATTCGGGCACAGCAGAACCGGAGCAAACACGGGCCTTTCTGGACAAGGTCTCCCAAAACATCGAGACCATCGTCCACCTGGTCAACAACATCCTCCTCCTCCAGGAGATGGAGTTAATCACACCCAAGTTCGAGCCGCTGGATATCGGTGGGCTGGTCCTACAAAAGGTCAACGCGGTGAAGGAGCAAGCCGCCCAATCCGGCCTGACGATAGAGACCAACGTCGCAGACGCACTGCCTCAGGTGGCAGGAGACGCGGGCAGTCTGGGACGGGCGTTAGGAGCACTGCTCGATAATGCCGTCAAGTTCAGCCCGGACGGGGGATGGATTTACGTCACCGTGCGTGCCGCCGCGAGCGCGGTCGAGATCGAGATCAGCGACCCCGGCGTCGGCTTTCCTGTGGAACGCCTGGACGAGTTGTACAAGCCCTTTACCCGCATCGAGGCGACGGACGGCCACTTGTTCGGCGGCGTGGGGCTGGGGTTGCCTATTGCCAAACACGTGGTAGAATCACACGGTGGATACATCAAAGCCACGAGCGAAAAGAAAAAGGGCAGCACTTTTACGCTTGTGCTGCCGGCGTTAAAGACGTAACGCGCGGCCAAGCGGGCCGCATTCTGCAAGGAGGAGGATATGGACAAGCGCAGTTCTCTCTTGTACCTGGCTCTCATCACTCTGGTAGCCAGCGGGCTGGCCTGCAACGCTCCCACCCCCACGCCAGCCGTTCCCCCTGGGCCGCCTCCCACGGTGACTTCCGCGCCCACCGCGCCGGCCCAGGAGACGCCGCCAACCCAGACCCCCGAGGAGGCGACGCTCACACCCGAGTCGCAAGTCACAGAAACGGCAACGGTGACAGCGACTATAGAGACGGCATCTCCAACAGCAACCACACGATCCCAGGCAGCAACGTCAACGCCCGCGCCTACCAAGACGCCCACTTTGCCACCGAGCGCCGGGCCGCTGGACTTTGATCCCCCGACCTGGGTGCAAAGCTGGGAATCGTTGGGCAACGACCAGTACCGGGTAGTGACAATCGTACACATCACCGGCGGAGCGCCGCCGTTCATAATCGAGCACGACCACATCGCCACCGACGACAGCCCAACCCAGGAACGGGATTACAACCTGGTCATCATCACCGGCGGGTGCGGCGCAATCGTCCACACCCTGACCGTGAAATCGGCCGACGGGCAAGAGATCTCGAAAGATTATTACATCAGCATGGATCCCCAGCCCTGGTGCAATAATAAATAGCCGCAAATGACCACTCTGACGCGCAGAGATTTCATCAAATTGGGCGGGGCTGCACTGGCGGGAGTTGCCTTTCCCCCGCCCCCGTTCCGCAACCGCGCCGCCCCTGGGAGCGCCCACCTGGGCCGGGTCGCCGAGCTTTCAGCCTGGGTGCGCACAGAGCCGGACATCCACGCGCCCACCGTGCGCCACCACCGGCGCGACGACGTGATCACTTATTTCGAGCAGGTCGAGACCTCTGGCCCCAACCCCCACAACCCCATCTGGCTCCGCGTCATCGGCGGGTACATTTATTCCACCCAGGTCCAACCGGTGGAATTGTGTTTCAACACGCCGCTGCAACATATCCCCACCGGAGGACTGTGGGGCGAGGTCAGCATCCCCTACACTGCTGCCCGCCGCACGCCCGATCCGCACACCTACCGCAGTTACCGCCTGCCCTATAGCTCCGTTTACCGCGTCGTCGAGGCTGTGTGGGGCACAGATCATCATCTCTGGTACCGGCTGCACGATAGTCAGGCTCCCACGGCACGCCTGTACGCCCCCGCCGCGCACATTCGTCCCATTCCACCCTCGGACTTGGAGCCAATCTCGCCCCACGTCCACGACAAGCGCATCCTGGTATCGCTCACCGACCAGTTGCTCGTGGCGCTCGAAAATGGCCGCCCGGTGTTCGAGACTCTCATCTCTAGCGGCACCGGAGGGGATCGCGCCACTCCCAGGGGACATCACCACATCATCTTCAAAGCCCCCTCGCGCCACATGGTGGGCGATACCTACAACCTGCCCGGCGTCCCTTTCGACTCTTATTTTTGGGGCGCGGTCGCCATCCACGGCGCTTACTGGCACAATGACTTTGGCCGCCCCCGCAGCCACGGTTGCGTCAATGTCCCCTCCGCCGCCGCCAGGTGGATTTTTCGCTGGACACAGCCCACCACCCCCTACGATGAGGATGGTCTGCGCGTGCAAGAGGGCGGCACCTCTGTGATCGTCTCCTGAGCGCCGCGCGACACTAGTCGGACGCAGATGGGCGATGGAGGGGGAAGGCGGCCTCTTGGGCGCTCGTCTGCACCCCACCCTGGCCGG
>CAYNVC010000015.1:14745-16093 GCA_964400615.1 uncultured Anaerolineales bacterium
CCCTGGCCGGACGCAGACAAACGCCGGCGAACGCAGATGGACGATGGAGGGGGAAAGCAGCGGCTTGCGCTCGTCTGCGCCCTGACCGGACGCAGACAAACGCCGACGAACGCAGATGGGCGATGGAGGGGGAAGGCGGCCTCTTGGGCACTCGTCTGCGCCCCACCCTGGCCGGACGCAGACAAACGCTGGCGAACGCAGATGGACGATGGAGGGGGAAGGCGGCCTCTTGGGCGCTCGTCTGCACCCCACCCTGGCCGGACGCAGACAAACGCCGGCGAACGCAGATGGACGATGGAGGGGGAAGGCGGCCTCTTGGGCACTCGTCTGCGCCCTGACCGGACGCAGACAAACGCCGGCGAACGCAGATGGGCAACAGGGGGAAAGCGGCGTTCGCCGGCGTCCTGCTTTCGTGTGCCAGGGCAAGAGTTTGGAGCCGTCCGTTCAGAATTGAACAGACTTGGACAACCCGCTAGAGGCCGGTACTCCCCGTAAAGTTGAACGCGGACAGCTTGAGGGCCGGTGCGGCGTTGACTCCTAACCTGTTCCACTCGCGGGAGAGAGTGTGTCCCACTGCCTCCACTCCCGCCAGCGCCTCGACATAGCTCTGCGTAAAGCGCAGGTTGCGCACCGGCGTGGTCAACTCACCGTGCTCGATGAGAAAAGTGCCGTCGCGCGTCATGCCGGTCACGACCATCTCGCGGGGGTGAACGGTGCGGGTGTACCAGAAGCGAGTGACATAGATACCCCGTTCTGTCCCGGCGATCATCTCCGCGAGGGTGCTTTCGCCGGTGGACATACGCACGTGCAACGGAATCGGCCCCAACTGGGCAGCGGTGAGCCAGGGGTTAAATGGATTGGCGACCGGCAGCGCGTGACCAGTGGACTCCTTTCCGTCCTGGGCCGCCCGCGCCCGGTCGTAGAGCGCCTCCCCAACCACACCGCCCCGCACGATATCCACCCTGCGGCGCGGAACCCCTTCAAAGTCAAACGGCAAGGGCCAGCCCTCTGGGGTCAGCCCATCGTCCCAGATAGAGATCAGCGGCGAGATCAACCGTTCACCCTGCCGCCCGCTCATCCAGCTCCGCCCCTCCTGAACCGCGTTGGCGCTGGCAGAAAAGGCCAGCGTCGCCAATATATCGTGAGTGGCGTATGGCTCCAACACCACCGGGTAGACGCCCGGCTCCACCGGCTGCGGGTTGCGGCTGCGCAGCGCTTTGTCAATTGCCGCCTCCCCCAGCGCAGCCACGTCCACGTCTGCGACCTTCCACGAACCGGCAGCGGCGTAGCCAGAACCATCGCCGGCCATCACCACCGTCGTCAGGTCGGCCTCGGTGATGGGGTGGTA
>CAYNVC010000016.1:0-9584 GCA_964400615.1 uncultured Anaerolineales bacterium
CCCTACGTTCGTCTGCGTCCGGCCAGGGGCATGTAGCGCAATTTGGTAAATTGCGCGTGCCCCAAACATATCCACACCGGCTCTTCAGGCCGGTGCAACTGAAATAAAATAGAAACACCCAACACCAGATAACGAGGTAAACACATGCGCATACTAGTAATCGGTTCGGGGGGGCGGGAGCACGCCCTGGTCTGGAAACTCTCCCGCTCGCCCCACGTCACCCAAATCTTTGCCGCTCCCGGCAACGGCGGGACGGCCACCCTGGCCCAAAACCTGCCCATCGCCGCCAGCGACATCCCCGCCCTGCTCTCCTTTGCCCGCCAGGAGCAAATTGACCTGACCGTGGTGGGGCCGGAGGCCCCGCTGGTGCTCGGCCTGGTGGATTCTTTCACCGAGGCCGGGCTGCCTGCCTTTGGCCCAACCGCCGCCGCCGCCCGGTTGGAAGGCTCGAAAGCCTTTGCCAGACGCTTTATGATCCAGGAAGGCATACCCACCAGCGTGGGAGTTGCCTTTCGGGATTACGACCTGGCCCTGGCCTACCTGCGCCAGCAGCCAATGCCCATCGTGGTCAAGGCCAGTGGCCTGGCCGCCGGCAAGGGAGTCGCCGTCTGTGCCACGCTGGAGGAGGCCGAGAGCGCGCTCCACCGGACGATGGTGGAGCGGGCCTTTGGCGCGGCCGGCGACCAGGCGATCATCGAAGAGTGCCTGGAAGGGGAGGAAGCCTCCCTGCTGGCCTTTAGCGACGGGCGGACCGTCGCGCCGATGCTCCCGGCCCGCGATTACAAACGGGCCGCAGATGGCGACCTCGGCCCCAACACCGGCGGGATGGGCGGGTACGCCCCCTCCCCCCACCTCGACCCGGCCCTGGCCGCAGAGGTGACGGCCCGCGTCCTCCAGCCGGCGGTGGACGGCATGCGGCGGCGGGGCACACCCTACGTCGGCGTCCTCTACGCCGGACTCATGCTCACCGCGCAGGGGCCGCGCGTCCTCGAATTCAACTGCCGCTTTGGCGATCCCGAGACCCAGGTGCTCCTGCCCCTGTTGGAGAGCGACCTGGTGGACGTATTGCTGGCCTGCGTCGCGGGGCGGCTGAGCGAGACCCCGCTGCGCTGGAAACCCGCCCACACGGCTTGCCTCGTCATGGCCTCCGAGGGCTACCCCGGCCACTATGAGACCGGCCAAGAGATCACCGGGGTGGACGAGGTGGACGCACTCCCCGACCTGACCGTCTTCCAGGCGGGGACGAAACGGGAGGGGGGCCGGCTGCTCACCGCCGGAGGGCGCGTGCTGGCCGTCACCGCCACCGGCCCGACACTGGCGGCGGCCAGAGAGCGGGCCTATGCCGCCGTGGAGCGCATCCACTTTGCCGGAGCGCACTACCGGCGGGACATCGCCGCCCCCGCCGCCCGCCCCACCGCGCCGGACGAGACCTCGCCCGCCGGCAGCGCATACGCCACCGCCGGCGTGGACATTGGGGCCGGAGAGCGGGCGGTCGAACTGATGCGTGAGGCCGTCCGCCGCACCTACACCCCGGCCGTCCTGGCCGGGATCGGCCCATTTGGCGGGCTGTTCGCCCTGCAAGAGAGCGGCGTGCTGCAAGCCCGCGACCCGGTGCTGGTCGCCTCGACCGACGGAGTCGGCACCAAGACGATGATCGCCGCCGCCCTGGGCCGGTACGACACCGTCGGGCAGGACATCGTCAACCACTGCACCAACGATATCCTGGTGCAGGGTGCACGCCCCCTCTTTTTCCTGGATTACGTCGCCGCTCCCCAACTCGACCCCGAACAGGTGGCCGCCATCGTCGGGGGGTGCGCCGCAGCCTGCCAGAACCTCGGCTGTGCGCTCATCGGCGGGGAGACGGCCGAGATGCCCGGCGTCTACCAGCCCGGCACGTTCGACCTGGCCGGGACGATGATCGGCTGGGTCGAGCGGGGGGCCATCGTAGATGGCAGCACAGTCCGCCCCGGCGACATCTGCCTGGGGCTGCCCTCATCCGGCCTGCACACCAACGGCTACTCGCTGGCCCGCCACGTCTTTGCCGCCGTCCCCTGGGAGACGGTGCTGCCCGAGCTGGGCCAATCCCTGGGCGAGGCGCTCCTGACCCCGCACCGGCCCTACCTGCGAGAGGTCGAAGCGCTCTGGGCCGCCGGCGTGCGGATCAAGGCGATGGCCCACATCACCGGCGGCGGATTCCCCGGCAACATCCCCCGCGTGCTGCCTCCCGGCGTGGGCGTGCGGCTCGACCGGGCCGCCTGGCAAGTGCCGCCCATCTTTCGCCTGATCCAGCAACAGGGCCGGGTGGACGAGATGGAGATGTACCGCGTCTTCAACATGGGAATCGGGCTGGTACTGCTGGTGGATAAAGATGACGTGGCGCGTGCGCTGGACGCGCTGGCGGGGGAGGGAACGGTCATCGGGGAAACGTTCCCCTGGGACGGCGACACTCCCCAGGTGCAGATGTGATCATGACACGAATCGCTGTTCTAATCTCTGGTTTCGGCTCGAACTTGGAGGCAATCCTGGACGCGGTCGCGCGTGGCGACCTGCCCGGCGTCGAGGTGGCGCTGGTCGTCTCCAACCGGCGGGAGGCGCACGGGATCGAGCGGGCCGTGAAACACGGCGTGCCGGTCATATACTTCCCGCTGACCCCGTACAGCCGGGCCGGGCGGTCACGCCGCGAGTACGACGCCGACCTGGCCTCCATCCTCGGCGCTTTTGGCGTCACCTGGGTGGTGCTGGCCGGGTGGATGCACCTCCTCAGCGACCAATTCCTGAGCCGCTTCCCCGCGCGGGTGGTCAACCTGCACCCAGCCCTGCCGGGCACGTTCCCCGGGACGCACGCCATCGAGCGAGCTTACCGGGCCTACCAACGGGGCGAGATCACCCACACCGGCATAATGGTACACCTGGTCCCCGACGAGGCGGTGGACGCCGGCCCGGTCGTGGCGCAGGAGGAAATACCGATCCTGCCGGGGGACAGCCTCCCAGACCTGGAAGAGCGCGTCCACGCCGTGGAGCACCGTCTGCTGGTGCAGGCGCTACGCGACCTGCTGTGCTGAATCAAATTAAAAAAGGGTGTGCTTCATTGCAGTTGGGGCCGAGCCGCACCGGCCTGAAGAGCCGGTGCTGGATACGTTTTGGGTAAAGCCCCCGGCGTCGCTTGACCCAGCGCCGCCTGTTCACGGCGGCGCGGCGCGAATATCCATCAACTCGTTTGAAACACACCCAATTAAAAAAGGAGTCAATAGTGGCTGGAAACATTGTACGTCAGGTAGACGACTGGATCACGGTCCAACGCGCCCTGGTGAGCGTGTCGGACAAGACGGGGCTGGATTTGCTCATCCCCAACCTGGTCGAAATAAACCCCCAAATTCATTTTTATTCCACCGGCGGCACGTACAAAGCCATCGCCCGCATCCTGGGGCCGGAGAAAACCGCCTTGCACCTGACCCAGGTGGCCGATTACACCGGTCAGCCGGAGACGCAGGGCGGGCTGGTCAAGACGCTGGATTTCAAAATCTATCTCGGCCTGCTGACCGAGACCTACAACGACGCCCATCAGGAAGACATGGCGCGTACCGGCGCTCTGCCCCTGGACATGGTCGTCGCCAACCTCTACCCCTTCGAGGAGACGGTCGCCCGCGCGGGCGTCACCGTGGAGGAGGCGCGGGCCAACATAGATATCGGCGGCCCCTGCATGATCCGCGCCGCCGCGAAAAACTATCTCCGCGTGGCCGCGCTGGTTGATCCGGCCGATTACGGCCCGCTGGTCGAGTTCCTCGCGGCCCACGCCGGGCAACTCGACCTCTCCAAACGCTTTGAACTGGCCGGAAAAGCATTTGCCCACACCGCCCGGTACGATGGGCTGATCGCCGGATTCCTGGCCCGCCAGGACGCAAACCAGGTGGCGGCGACCTACACACCCGTGAATTGAACCTGCCGACGACAGAGGAGGATTTCCAAGTGAGTGACGATCTCAAAAAAGCATACCGCACAATTTTGACGGATCACTTTCCCGAACGGATGGAGATAACTTTTGTCTCGAACGGAAAGCGCTCCACGCTCTTGTACGACAAAGTCTCCTGGGAGATAGACGGAGTGCGGCGGGGGCTGCGCTACGGCGAGAACCCCGGCCAGGAGGCAGCGCTGTACAAACTGGTCAACGGCAACCTGACCCTGGGGGAGGTGACGACCATCGCGCCGGGCCGCTACCTGGTCTCGGACGCCGAGTTGTTGCAGTTCGGCAAACATCCGGGCAAGATCAACCTGGCCGACGCCGACAACGCGCTGAACATCCTGCGCTACCTGACCGAAAAGCCCGCAGTGGCGATCATGAAACACAACAACCCCTCCGGCGTGGCGGTCGCCGACAGCCTGCTGGAGGCATATCTCAGGGCCGACCTGGCCGACCACGTCGCCGCTTTTGGTGGCTGCATCGCCCTCAACCGCCCGGTGGACGTGAGCACCGCCCAGGCCATCGCGGAGCGGTACGCCGAGGTAGTCGTCGCCCCCGAGTTCGAGGAGGGGGTGGTGGACATCCTGGCGCGGCGCAAAAACCTGCGCATCATGCGCATCGCCAACATCAAGCGGCTGTCCGAGTTCGCCGCCGAGCGGTTCGTGGATTTCAAGAGCCTGATAGATGGTTCGATCATCGCCCAACTCTCATACGTCCCCCGGACGCGCACGCGGGCCGACCTCGAGCTGGCCGAGACGGTCTACAAGGGGCAGACCTACAAGATCGCCCGCCGGCCGAGCGAGAGCGAGTACCGGGATATGCTGTTCGGCTGGATGGTGGAGGCGGGCGTCACGTCCAACTCGGTCGTCTACGTCAAAGACATGGTGACTGTGGGCATCGGCACGGGCGAGCAGGATCGCGTCGGCGTGGCCGAGATTGCCCGGGACAAGGCGTACCGCAAGCTGGCCGACCGGTTCGCCTTCGAGCGGTACGGCATGCTCTGTAGCGGGCTGGACGACGAGCAGCGGCAGGAGATAGAGCAGGAGGTGGCCGATCTGCACGGTGGTCTCGCCGGCGCGGTGATGGTCTCGGACGCCTTTTTCCCCTTCCGCGACGGCGTGGACGTGGGCCTCCGCGAGGGGGTCACGGCGGTGATCCAGCCCGGCGGCTCGCTCAACGACTATCAGGCCATCCAGGCGTGCAACGAGGCCGGAGCGACGATGGTCTTTACCGGTCAGCGCAGCTTTAAGCATTAGCGCAAGTGCCGGGTGTCCGTCACTTTTTTGCGCCGCTGGGAACGCGGGCATCCTGCCCGTATCCGTGCGGCCACATGCGGGCAGGATGCCCGCGTTCCGGTATAGCCGTGCGGCCAGGATGGCCGCGTTCCGGTGTGGTTACATGCGGCCAGGATACCCGCGTTCCGGTATAGCCACATGCGGCCAGGATGGCCGCGTTCCGTGGCACGCAAAAATATGACGCGCACCCGCAAGTGCATGCCCGGTTGACTTTACCCTCACCTCCCGGTAGAATAGGGACAATACAACGCCCTACCCACCGATTCCGCCGAGGAGAGTCATGCCACGAGAGAAAAAACTGGTTCTGATTGACGGCCACTCGCTGGCCTACCGCGCCTTCCACGCCCTGCCGCAGGATATCAAGACCTCGCAGGGAGAGCTGACCAACGCCGTCTACGGCTTTACCTCGATGCTGCTCAACATCCTGCGCGACGAAAAGCCCACCCACGTCGCCGTCACGTTCGATAAAGGGCGCACCTTCCGCCACGACATCTACCCCGAATACAAAGCCCACCGCGCCAAAATGCCCGACGAGATGCGCTCCCAGATGGCCCGCATTCGCCAGGTGGTGGAGACGCTGGGCATACCCATCTTTGAGCAGGAGGGGTACGAGGCGGACGACCTGCTGGGGACGCTATCCCGTCAGGCGGCGGAGCAGGGGGTGGATACGCTCATCGTCACCGGCGATAGAGACCTGCTCCAACTGGTGGACGAGCGCGTCCACGTCCTCACCTCGCGCCGCCGCTTTTCAGATACAATCACCTACGACCCGCCGGCGGTCGAACAGCGGTACGGCCTGCCCCCCTCCCGGCTGATAGACCTCAAGGCGCTGATGGGGGATCAGTCCGACAACATCCCCGGTGTGCGCGGGGTCGGTGAAAAGACGGCCACCAAACTGCTCCAGCAATACAACACGCTGGACGAGATCTATGCCCACCTGGAGAGCGTCCAGTCCCGCTTCCGCACCAAACTGGCCGAGGGGCGGGATTCGGCCTACCTCAGCCGTCGCCTGGGGACCATCCTGCGCGACGCCCCCGTGCAGCTCGACCTGGACGAGTGCCGCGTCCGCCCCTTCGATACCGCGCAGGCGCTGGCGCTCTTCCGCGAACTAGAGTTCCGCTCGCTGGCCGAACGGCTCTCCCCACCATCCCCGCAAACGGGGGATGCCGGGGCGGGGAGACAGCTCAGCCTGTTCGGCGCGAACGCCGCCCCTGCCACCGCCCCCGCCTCCCAGGCCGACTATCAGATCGTCGCCGACGAGGAAGCGCTGCGCCGGTTGGTGGCGCGGCTGGCGGAATTCCCCACGCTGACGTTCGACACCGAGACCACCTCCACCGACCCGATGCAGGCCGAACTGGTCGGCATTGCCCTCACAGCCGAGGCCGAGCGGGGCTATTACGTCCCGGTCAAGGCCCCGGCGGGCGACCCGCACCTGGAACTGGGGATGGTGATCGAGGCGCTGGCCCCGCTGTTGAGCGACCCCGCCCGCCCCAAGTACGGCCACAACCTCAAGTACGATCTGCTCGTGCTGGAGCAGGCCGGGGCGCGGGTGGCGGGGTTGGCCTTTGATACGATGGTCGCCGAGTGGCTCACCAACCCCGGTTCCCGGAACCTGGGACTCAAGAACCTGGCCTGGATGCGGCTCGGCGAGCGCATGACCCCCATCAGCGACCTGATCGGCAAGGGGAAAAAGCAAATCACGATGGATCGGGTAGAGGTCGCGCGGGCGGCCCCCTACGCCTGCGCCGACGTGGACATGACCCACCGCCTGGTGGCCGTGCTGGAACCAGAATTGAAAAAGAAACATCTCTGGCCGGTCTTTACCCAGGTAGAGATGCCCCTGATTCCGGTGCTGGCGGCGATGGAGACGGCCGGCGTGCTGCTCGACACCCCCTACCTGGAAAAAATATCGGGGGAGCTGGCCGCTCGCCTGGGCGAGTTGGAGACGCAGATTTACGAACAGGCCGGGCGCAAATTTAACATCAACTCGACCCAACAACTCTCCGATGTTCTGTTCAAGAGCCTGGGGCTGCCCAGCAAAGGGCTGCGGCGCACCAAATCCGGCCACTTTTCGACCGCCGCCGGCGTGTTGGAACGGCTGCGGGGCAAACACCCCCTAATTGACCTCATCCTGGAGCATCGCACGCTCGCCAAGCTCAAATCAACCTACGTGGACGCGCTGCCCCGGCTGGTCAACCCGCGCACCGGGCGGCTGCATACCTCCTACAAACAGACCGGCACGGCGACCGGGCGGCTGAGCAGCAGCAACCCCAACCTGCAAAACATCCCCATCCGCACCGAGTTGGGCCGCCAGGTGCGGCGGGCGTTCGTCGCCGCGCCGGGTTGGAAGCTGGTCGGGGCCGACTATTCCCAGGTCGAGCTGCGCGTCATGGCCCACATCTCGGGCGACGAGGGGCTGCTGGGCGCGTTCGCGCGCGGCGAGGACATCCACGCCAGCACCGCCGCCGCCATCGTGGGCGTCCCATTGGAAAAAGTGACCTCCGACATGCGCCGCGTAGCCAAAGCGGTCAACTTTGGCCTCTCCTACGGGCAGACCGCCTACGGCCTTTCCAACACCACCGGCATGACGCAGGCCGAGGCCGAGGATTTCATCAAGACCTATTTCGAGCGTTTCCCCAGGGTGCGCGAGTACATTGATACGACCAAAGCGCTCGCCACGCAGCAGGGGTACGTGGAGACGCTGCTGGGGCGGCGCTGCTATTTTCCAGCACTGTTGCCCGGCAGCAGCGCCCCCCACAACGTGCGCCAGGCGGTCGAGCGGGCGGCCATCAACGCCCCGATCCAGGGCAGCGCCGCCGACATCATCAACATCGCCACCATCCGCCTGCACCGCGCACTGCGGGAGCGGGGGCTGCGGGCACGTATGATCCTGCAAGTGCACGACGAGTTGGTCGTCGAAGCGCCGCAGGAGGAGGTGGCGACCGTCGCCCCGTTGATGCGGGAGGTGATGGAGCACGCCTTTGAGCTAAAAGCGCCGCTCAAGGTGGATCTGGAGGTAGGGGAGAATTGGGAGGAGATGGAGGAATTATGCCAAAATACGCCGCCGCAATAGACCAGGGCACCACCGGAACCCGCTTTATGCTCTTTGACCGGACGGGCCGGGTGGTCGCCTCACAGTACCAGGAGCACACCCAAATCTACCCCCGGCCCGGCTGGGTCGAGCACGACGCCGCCGAGATATGGGCCAGAACGCGGCGCGTCATCGGAGGGGCGCTGAACGAGAGCGGCGTCCGGCCACGAGAGATCGCCGGCATCGGCGTCACCAACCAGCGCGAGACGACGCTCGTCTGGGACCCCGCCAGCGGCGAGCCGCTCTACAACGCGCTCGTCTGGCAGGATACGCGCACGCGCGAGATGTGCCAGCAACTCATCAGTGACGGGTTAGAGCCGACCTTTCGCCACAAGACCGGCCTGCCCCTCGCCACCTACTTTTCCGGCCCCAAACTGAAATGGCTGCTCGAAAACGTCCCCGGCCTGCGCGAGAAAGCCGAATCCGGGCAAGCCCTCTTTGGCAACGTTGATACCTGGCTCATCTGGAACCTGACCGGCGGCCCGCAAGGCGGCGCACACGTCACCGACGTGACCAACGCATCCCGCACCATGCTGATGAACCTGCACACGCTCGATTGGGACGAGGAATTGCTGGACATCCTCTCCATCCCGCGCCAAATACTGCCCGCCATCCGCCCCTCCTCCGACCCCGACTTTTACGGCACAACGCGGGCCGATGGGCCGGTCGGCGGGGCGCTCCCCGTCTGCGGCGACCTGGGCGACCAGCAGGCGGCCCTGTTCGGCCAGACCTGCTACGCCCCCGGTGAAGCCAAGAACACCTATGGGACGGGCTGCTTTATGTTGCTCAACACCGGCGCGGAGCCGGTCCCCTCGCAGAGCGGCCTGCTGACCACCGTCGCCTACGGCCTGCCGCAGGGGACGGCTTACGCGCTGGAAGGCTCCATCGCCATCACCGGCGCGGCGGTGCAGTGGCTACGGGATAACCTGGGCCTGATCCAGGACGCCGCCGAGACGGAATCCATCGCCCGCTCGGTGGAGGACACGGGCGGAGTCTACTTTGTCCCCGCCTTCTCCGGCCTGTTTGCCCCCTACTGGGACATGGACGCCCGTGGCGTCATAGTCGGCCTGACCCGCTACGTCAATCGCGCCCACCTCGTCCGCGCCACGCTGGAGGCGATTTGCTACCAGACGCGGGACGTGTTGGAAGCCATGCAGGCCGACGCCGCGCCGCTTACAGGAATCGAGCTGACCGCGCTCAAAGTGGATGGCGGAGCCACGGTCAACGATTTCCTGATGCA